>CAMWQH010000024.1 GCA_947176435.1 uncultured Mycoplasmataceae bacterium | reverse complement strand
AATGTTAGTATTACTACACTATGAAAAATAAAAGTTATAAATTAGGAAAACCAAGAAGATCATTTGTAGAAATAATTAAAGTTATCAATAGTAAAAAAATGGTAGTTGATATAATGACTATTAAGGGAACTGGTGGAATTGTGAGAAAACCTGAATGATTCAAAAATTTTGAAA
Organism: uncultured Mycoplasmataceae bacterium; assembly: GCA_947176435.1. GTDB lineage: Bacteria > Bacillota_I > Bacilli_A > Mycoplasmatales > Mycoplasmoidaceae > Malacoplasma_A. The sequence goes on along the minus strand of CAMWQH010000024.1, from coordinate 8,277 downwards.
AGAAAAATAATGAACGTTGGCAAAAACAAGATGACTTTAACAATGTTGTTTTAAATTTTATCAAGCAACAACAAGAGTTTAATAAACAACAACAAGAATTTAACCAAATGATAATTAAATTATTTAAAGACCATAAACGAGTTAAGTAATTTTATTTTGATAATTATGATGTATTTAAATAATATAATTATTTAAATACAAAATTTATTATGAAAAAGACAAGAATAATGAAGGATTCAATTGGTGAAATTGAAGTGCCATGCGATAAATATTGAGGCCCACAAACTCAAAGAAGTAAACAAAATTTTACCATTAATGATGAAAAGATGCCAAAGACATTAATTTGCTCATTGGCTATGATAAAAAAAGCATGTGCTTTAGCAAATAAAGACTCAAAGAAATTAGATTCCACAAGAGCTAATTTAATTTGTAAGGTTGTTGATGAAATTTTATCTAATAAACTTGATGGTAACTTTCCATTATCTATTTGACAAACTGGAAGCGGGACACAAACTAACATGAATGTTAATGAGGTTATTTCAAATAGATCATTAACAATTAACAAAGAGATTAATATTCATCCAAATGATCACGTTAACATGTCTCAAAGTTCTAATGATACATTTCCAACAGCAATTCATTTGATGTGTGCTATTTTAACAAAGAATAAGTTAATTCCGTCATTAACTGCTTTAATTAATTCTTTAAAAAAGATTACAAAAAGTTTTGACAAAGTAATCAAAGTTGGTAGAACTCATTTACAAGATGCTACTCCAATTAAACTTTCTCAAGAATTCTCTGCATACATTGCAATGTTAGAAAACGCAAAAGAAATGATTGAAGATTCTATGAAATTTATTACTAGAATCCCAATAGGTGGCACGGCTGTAGGGACAGGTTTAAATACTCCAAAAAACTTTGATGTTTTAGTTTGTAAACATTTATCAACTATTTCAGGAATTAAATTTAGTCCTATGAAAAACAAATTTCACGGATTAAGTTCAAAAGATAGTGTTTCACATTTTCATTCTTGTTTAAAAATTCTTGCAGAAAATTTATATAAAATTGCTAACGATATTAGATGATTATCTTCTGGCCCAAATTGCGGTATTGGAGAAATATTTATTCCGCAAAACGAACCGGGAAGTTCAATCATGCCAGGAAAGGTAAATCCAACACAGTGTGAAAGTATGATGATGTTATGTATTCAAGTAATAGCTAATAATTTAGCAATTACAATCGGCAATACACAGGGCAATTTTCAATTAAATACATTTATGCCAATGATTGCATACAACATTAATCAGTCAGTAAACTTATTAGCTGATGGTATGGACTCATTTAATAAAAAATGTGTTGTTGGAATTACACCAAACAATAAGAGAATTAAAAACAACTTAGATCATTGTTTAATGCTTGCTACTTCATTAAACACAAAGATTGGTTATGACAAAGCAGCAACAATTGTTAAACTTGCTGTAAAAGAAGGAATTTCATTAAAACAAGCCGCAATCAAATCTGGATATTTAACAGAGAAAGAATTTAACCAAATTGTTGATCCTTCAAAAATGTGTTAATTTTATTAAAAATAAAATTATTTTATAGAAATATAATAAAAAATTATGAAACAGAAAAAATATCGAATTGAAAAAGACTCATTAGGACAAATGCAAGTTCCTAGTGATGTGTTATGAGGTTCTCAAACACAAAGAAGTTTACAAAATTTCAAAATTGGTCATGAATTAGTAAGTTTAGATTTAATTCATCAATTAGCTGTTTTGAAAGCTGCATGTGCAATCGCTAATTACAAGTGTAAAAAAATGTCTAAACAAAAAGCAGATTTAATTGCAAGGGTTTGTAAAGAAATTTGAGAAGGCAAGTTAGACAAACATTTTCCTACAAAAGCTTTTCAAGCTGGTAGTGGTACACAAACAAATATGAACATTAACGAAGTTATTGCTCATCGTGCTAATCAAATTGCAAAGAAAAATATTATTCACCCTAATGATGATGCTAATATGTCACAATCAACAAATGATTCATATACATCATCAACTAATATGACAGCAATCTATGTCTTTAATAAATATTTAGTTCCTGCTGCAGAAAGCTTAATTAATAGTTTTAAAAAACTTGAAAAAAAATATGCAAATGTTGTTAAATTAGGAAGAACGCATATTCAAGATGCTGTTCCTTTGACTTTTGGGCAAGAAGTTAGTGGATGAAGATTTGCTATTGAAACAGATTTAAAGAACGCTAAACAAGCAATTGAAACTCAATATTATTTAAACTGTGGTGGTACAGCAATTGGTTCAGGATGCACTGCACCAAAACACAACTATGACCATTATTGCATTAATAAAATAAATAGAATATTAAACACTAAAAAATTTAAAGTTGTTGGTAATAAATATTATGCTTCTTGGTCTAAGGGAACAATAGCGTATGCGCATGGTGCAATTAAAGCATTAGCAATGGATTTATATAAAATCGCTCAAGATATAAGATTTTTAGCTTCTGGTCCAAGATCTGGATTTGGTGAAATTAATATTCCACAAAATGAACCGGGAAGTTCAATCATGCCAGGAAAGGTAAATCCTACACAGTGTGAAGGTATGGCTATGATGTGTATCAATGTATTTGGATATGATTCATCTATTGCATTCTTAGCATCTCAAGGAAATTTTGAATTAAATACTTTTGGTACCTATTTAATTCAAGACTTTATTACTTCTGTAACATTGTTATCAGACATGATTAATAGTTTTAACATTCACTGTGTTTCAGGAATCACAGTGAATGAAGATCGTATGAGTGAATTAGTTAATAATTCATTAATGTTGGTTACTCAACTTAAAGATGCTATTGGTTATGAAAAGTCTGCTGCTATTTCTAAATATGCTTATAAGCATAAAGTAACACTAAGAGAGGCGAATAGACATCTTAATATAATTCCAGATCGTGAATTTATTAAGATCGTAGACCCTAAAAAAATGATTTAATAAATAAAGGAGAATAATTATGGATTACGGAAAAAAATCACTAGAATTACATGCAAAATGAAAAGGAAAGATTGATATTGTTTGTAAAGCACCAATTGAAAACAAACAAGATCTTGCTTTAGCATATACACCAGGAGTTGCTGCTCCTTGTTTAGCTATTCAAAAAGACATTAGAAAGTCTTATGATTTAACATGAAGAAAAAACACTATTGCTGTTGTTACTGATGGTACAGCAGTATTAGGATTAGGTGATATTGGTCCAGAGGCTGGTATGCCAGTTATGGAAGGGAAATGTGCACTATTTAAAAGATTTGCAAATGTAAATGCAGTTCCTTTATGTATAAAATCTAAAAGTGTTGATGATATTGTAAAGACTGTTTATTTATTATCTGGATCATTTGGCGGGATCAATTTAGAAGATATTGCAAGTCCAAGATGTATCGAAATCGAAGATAAATTAAAAGCAATGTGTGATATCCCAATTTTTCATGACGATCAACATGGTACTGCAATTATTGTTGCTGCAGCGGTTATTAATGCTTTAAAAGTTGTTAAGAAAGATATGAATAAAGTTACTGCAGTTATTAATGGTCCTGGCGCTGCTGGTATGGCTATTGGTAAATTGTTATTAAAAATGGGTATTGGAAATCTTATCTTTTGTAACAGAACAGGAATTTTAAATCCAAATGATAAGAAAATAAATATTTATCAAAAACAATTAGCAAAAATCACTAATAAGAAAAAACTTAAAGGAACTTTAACTGATGCATTAAAAGGTGCTGATGTTTTTATTGGTGTATCTGCAGGTAATATTCTAAAACCTGAAATGATTAAAGGAATGAACAAGAAACCAATTGTATTAGCTATGGCTAATCCTATTCCTGAAATTATGCCAGATGTTGCACTTAAAGCAGGAGTTGAGATTATGGGAACAGGAAGAAGCGATTTTCCTAACCAAATTAACAATGTTATGGTTTTCCCTGGAATCTTTAGAGGTGCTCTTGATGCTGGTGCAAAACAAATTACAGATGAGATGAAAATCACTGCAGCAAAAGCAATTGCTAAATTAGTTAAACCAAGTCAATTAAACAAAAACTACATTCTTCCATCAGCATTAGACATGACTGTACCTAAAGCTGTTGCAAAAGCTGTAGCTGATTGCTGAAAAAAATCTCAACGCAAAAAATAATATTATTAAAACTATTACATCAGTATGTTTTGCAACTGCAATTTGTTCATCTTTTTGTTTTACAAACACATCATGTTCTAACAAAAAACAAAATATTGACCACATTAGTTCTATAGAACAATTACGCAATTTAGATGCATCAGGAGTTTTTACAAACATTGGTTTAAATCGTAAAGATTACACTGAAAATGGAAAATATATAGATCAAAGAGAACCTATGTATTTGGCAAATATTCTAAAAGACTTATCCGAAAATTTAAATGGGGCTAAAAATCTTTTTGAATGCATAATGCTTTTTAATTCCATTACAAACATGTTCAATGAAATGTTGCATAAAAACACAGAACAATATCATTTATACACATATATAGATTTTACAAACTATGCAACCGTTGAATATATACCATTTTTTGAATGGAAAATCGTTGATTTTAACAATCTAAAAATTAATGCTGAACAGAATAAGTTTTCTCTTAATGCATTAACAGAATTAAAAGCAAAAATTTATAATACTAGAACTGATGCATTTGAAGATTATACATTTATTCAAAAGTGAGGTTCTTACACCGATATTCCTGATGGAGAAACATCTTCATTTGGACTTGATTCGATTTCTTATCAAGTTGATTTTGAGACAAAACAACCTTATCTTTATGTTGATTTAGTTTCAAATGGAACAGCAGGATATTATATAAAAGAAGAACAAACTATAAATTCTGGTGCACCAATTGAAAGTGAAAGTGATGATGTATCTTTTTACAGCATAAAAGCGAGTAATTGATTTAAAATGTTTTCAAAAATAAAATTAGTAAATAACGATTCTACTTATTAATATCTTTACGATAATGCATTCCAGAAAAGTTTATGTTCTTAATATCAACATAAACTTTTTTTGTTGCTTCTGCTAAAGTCTTTCCAGTAGAAACAACCGATAATACCCTACCACCGCTAGTAACAAACTTTTTGTTTTGAAACTTTGTGCCTGCAAAGAAAATTTTAGAATTTTTTATTTTTTCAATTTTGATTTCTTTTCCTGTTTCTGCTTTTTTAGGATAACCCTTAGAACACAAGACAACATTAATTGAAGATTTCTTTTCTCAAGACAATTTAACATCTTTTAATTTCTTGCTCAAAGCTTTAGTAAATATTTCTACTAAATCTGATTTTAATAAAGGTAAGATTGATTCGGTTTCAGGGTCACCCATTCTTACATTGTATTCAAGAAGTCTAGGACCTTTTTTAGTAATCATAATTCCAAAAAAGATAAATCCCATGAAATCAATCTTGTCTTTATTAAGACCATTCAATGTTGGTAACATTATTTGTTTAATAAAAGCATTTAAAACAGATTTTGTTACAAAAGGGTTTGGACATATTGCGCCCATACCACCAGTATTAGGACCTTTATCGTTATCAAATACTTGCTTGTGATCTTTTGAAGAAATAAAAGGATATATTGTATTGCCGTCAGTAATACAAATAATAGAAGCTTCTGGTCCTTCTAAAAATTCTTCAATAACAACTTTGCTACCAGCTGTTTTAAAGATATTTTTAACCATGAATTCATTTATAGAATTAATAGCTGATTTTAAATTAGGACAAATTTCTACACCCTTACCAGCAGCTAATCCATCAGCTTTAATAACTATTGGGAAGTCACATTTTTCTTTTAAATATTTAATAGCAGATTCTGGATTATTAAAACTACAAAACTTTGCTGTAGGAATATTATGTTTTTGCATAAATTTTTTTGCAAAAACTTTACTTCCTTCTAATTGAGCTGCTTTTTTGTTTGGTCCAAAAATTTTTAATTTATTCTTTTTAAATAAATCTACTACTCCATCAACTAATGGAACTTCAGGACCAACAACAGTTAAATCAATTTTATTAGCTTTAGTAAACTTAACATATTCATTGTTTGAATATAAAGATACATTCTCACATTTGTTTTCAATAGCTGTACCGGCGTTTCCTGGAGCAACATATATTTTTGTAACTTTTTTATTTTGAGCCATCTTTCATGCTAATGCATGTTCACGCCCGCCTGATCCAATTAATAATATTTTCATAATTAATGTTTGAAATGTCTTATCCCTGTAAAAATCATTGCAATACCATGTTCGTTAGCTGCATCAATAGATTCTTGATCCCTTAACGAACCGCCAGGTTGAATGATTGCTTTAATTCCATATTTAGCACATGTATCAACTACATCTCTAAACGGAAAGAAAGCATCAGAAGCTAGAACAGTAGCACCTGTTCCTCTTCTTAAAGCATCTTGCGTAGGTCAAATTCTGTTAACTTGACCACCACCTATACCACAAGCTACTCCGTTATTTACTACAACAATAGCATTTGATTTTACGTATTTAACTACTTTCATAGCGAATTTTAAATCTTTCATTTCTTCTTGTGTTGGTGCTATTTTAGTTACAACTTTATATTCTTCTTTTGAATCCAAATCTTCACTTTGAACCATAATACCACCATCCACACTAATGTATGCATGATTGTTTGTTGGTTTAGAGTTAAATTTAAGAACTCTTAAGTTTTTCTTTTTTCTTAAAATTTCCAATGCTTCTGGTTCATATTTAGGAGCACAAATAACTTCTAAGAAAATCTTGCTCATTTCAGCTGCTACATCTGCAGTAACAGTATTATTGAACGCAACAATACCACCAAAAATTGATGTAGAGTCTACATTGTAAGCTTTCATATATGAATCATAAGTTGATTTACCTATTGCAAATCCACATGGAGTATTGTGCTTTAATGCACAACATGCATATTCGTTTGGTTCAAATTCACAAACTGATTTTCAAGCAATGTCAACATCTTTAAAATTATTATATGATAATTGCTTACCATTAAGAATTTCAAAGCTATTCATCGCTCCTTTTCTTACAGTGTCTTCATAGAAACAAGCAGATTGATGAGGGTTTTCACCATATCTTAAAGGTTGCTTTTTGACATATGAAACAGAAAGATATTTAGGGAATTCATCTTTTGATAAGAAATTGCAAATAGCCGCATCATATGCAGTTGTTAAGTTGAATACTTTAGCAGCTAATCTTTGTCTTGTTTCTAATAAAGTAGAACCGCTCTTACTTATTTCATCCATAACTACTTCATAATCATCTGGATCACAAATAACAGTTACATCTTTAAAGTTTTTAGCAGCAGATCTTAACATTGTTGGCCCACCAATATCAATAAATTCAATTTTTTGTTCAAATGTTAAGTCTTCTTTAACTTTTTCAAAGAAAGGATATAAATTAACAATGACATAATCAATCGGGACAATATTGTGTTCATTGATTGTATTCATATGTTGTTTGTTTTCTCTAATAGCTAAAATTCCACCATGAACATTAGGGTGTAGAGTTTTGACTCTTCCATCTAACATTTCTGGGAATTTAGTAATATCACTAATTTCTGTTACAGGAACGTTATTTTCTTTTAAATACTTGTATGTTCCTCCTGTAGAAACTACTTCAACATTGTGTTGAGATAAAAATTTAGCAATGTCTAATATTTTATCTTTTTTAAATACACTGATTAATGCTCTTCTTTTCATAATTACTTTAATATCTTTATCCTTCCATTGATTACTTTGATTTTTTGTTTTACTAATAAATTAATTGATTTAACTAATATTTGATGTTCATATTTTAATATCCTTTTTTGAAGAATTTCTGGTGTGTCTTCATAATATACAGGAACTGCTTTTTGCATAATTATTGCTCCTCCATCAATTTTTTCATTTACAAAGTGAGTAGTACACCCGCTAACTTTGACTCCTGATTTAATGACAGCTTCATGAACATGAAGTCCATACATGCCCGGTCCACAAAAAGAAGGAATTAAAGAAGGGTGAATATTAATAATTTTATTTTTATATTTTTTAATAATTTGAGGATCTACAATTGCAAGATACCCCGCTAATAAAATGTAATCTATTTTGTAATCTTTTAAAGTTTTTAAAATAACATTAGTTTCTTTGGATTTAATATACAAATTTGGAATGTTGGCTTTTTTAGCTCTAGTTAACCCATAAACATTTTCTTTGTTGGAAATTACTAAGCC
>CAMWQH010000023.1 GCA_947176435.1 uncultured Mycoplasmataceae bacterium | reverse complement strand
TTATATTTTTAGCAATAACAAATTTTGATTTTAATGCAAGTAAATTTTTAAACACATCAACGTTTTTATAATTCTCATAAATTGTTAACAATTTGTATTTTGATTTAATTACAGGTAATTGAGTATTTGGAATAATGTTAGGTTTAAAAACACATTTTTTATTTTTATAAACACAAACATATGACTTCTTAGATTTTGCATCAATAACTGAAATACCATTTAAATTTTTTAATTGAAATGTCAATGAATCGATTATATAAACTTTGCATTTTTTAATAATCATTCAACTTTTTGCTATTAAACAAGAAACGCGTTCACCTGTAAAACTTCCTGGACCATTAGTAATATAAATATTACCAACATCATAACCCTTAGTTATATTAGCGATTTTTTCTACGACCAAATCAGTTAAGTTATTATGGGTTAAACAACTACTTTTTTTAATTATTTTCTTATTATTAAAAATAGCTAAATTGCAATAGCTTTGAGAAGTATCGATAAATAAATTAACTTTCTTATTCATATTTAATTACAGAATTGAATATTTCATCAGGAGATGATTTAAATTCCAATAATTCATTTGTTAATGGATGATTGAAAGATAAAAAATATGAATGAAGAAATTGGTCATAATTTTTAATTCCATCATCATGTCCATATAATGGGTCATTATATACATAGTGATGAAGGTAATTCATATGAACTCTTATTTGATGAGTTCTACCAGTAACTAATGTACATTCAATAAGAGATAAGTCATTTTTTTGTTTTAAAACCGAAACTAAAGTAGTTGCTTCTTTTGCTTTGGGGTCATCGCTAACAACCATTTTAGTTGTATTTTTTTTGCTTCTGATAATCGGACATTTAATAACAAGTGAATCATGTTTAAAAGTGCCATGAACAATCGCTAAATATTTTTTTACTAATGATTTATCTACTATTTGTTTTAACAAACTATCATATGATAGTTTAGTTTTTGCTATTACCATTAATCCTGTTGTGTTTCTATCTAATCTCTGAACAACGCCTGGACGAGATTTATCTTCAAATTCGTCAACATTGATTTTGTGAATTAATGCATCGATTACAGTATTAGAATTATCATACTTTGTATGATGAGTAAGCATATTTTTTGGTTTATTAATAACAATTAATGATTCGTCTTCATACACAATCATTAATTCATTGATTGAACTATTTATTTTTTTCATCTTTTTTAAACATTAATATGATTGTTTGGACAAAGTAAATAACAATTGCACCAATTGTTCCGATACAAACAAAAATATCGGGAACATTGAATATTCCTCATTTGAAATTAAATTTAAAATAATCTACAACACAGTTGTATTGGATTTGACTACCCATAGAAACAATTGTTTTAGCGCACGCTCTATCAATAACGTTAAATAATCCCCCTAGAAAAGCACAAGTTCATAAAAGAATGTAATATCATTTTTTACAGCAAAGTACTATTGCTAATATAGCAAGAGTTACTAATCATTGAATCATATAAACTGCTCATTCAGGAGAATTACTCATAAATGAAAAAGCCATTCCAGAGTTAGTAACTATTGAAATAGAAATAAAACCGCTTCCATATTCTGCATATTCAGAATGTTGCGCTCAAATATTCATTGCAACTGCTCATGGAATAAAAACTACAAGAACACAAATTAGAATAATTAATCTTAAAATATTATTCTTTTTAGAAAAATTTTGTTTTAAAAATTTGATTTTTTCTTGTTTTCAAATTGATTTATTTGTTTGTGACATAAAACTTTTTTTCAATTAATTAGTATATTTTGTTTATATGTATATAATTTAATAATTATATAAAACAAACAATTATGAATACAAAAGTTATAGTAATATTCGGTGGTGTATATAGTTCCCTTGGTAAAGGAATTATCTCTTCTAGTATTGGAAGAATCTTAACTGAAATGAAATATAAAGTATCCATGTTAAAGTGCGACCCATACTTAAACGTTGACCCAGGAACTCTTTCTCCTTACCAACACGGTGAAGTATTTGTAACTTATGATGGTGCAGAAACTGACCTTGATTTAGGTAATTATGAAAGATTTACCGGAAAGAAAATGAGTAGAATGTCAACTCTTACTTCAGGAAGAGTATACAGTGATATTATTAGTAAAGAACGTGCAGGTGGATTTGAAGGAAAAACTGTTCAAGTAATTCCTCATGTTACTGACTATATCAAGAATAGAATTTATAAATTAATGCAAAAAGAACACCCAGATTTTTTGTTAATTGAAATTGGTGGTACAGTTGGTGATATCGAATCAATTCCTTTTGTTGAATCAATCTCTCAATTCACAAGTGAATATGGCGCAAGTAATGTAATGTCAATATTGTGTGCCCCATTGATTTATATTCCTACTTCTGAAGAAATTAAAACTAAACCTACTCAACATTCTTTTAAAGAATTATGCAGCTTAGGAATTAACCCTTCATTATTAATCTTGAGGTACATTTCTCAAGTTGATCAAGCTATCATTGATAAGATTGCTTTAAACTGTCACATTTCAAACAAAAATATTTTTGTTTCACCAAACCTACCTTCAACTTATTTCCTACCAGTTGAGTTATATAACCAAGGTATTCATACAGCGATTTTAAAATACTTTGGGATTAGAAAGAATCCAAAAGCAAATATTGATCATTGAATTAAATATACAGATAATATTAAATCAATTAAAGATGAAATCAAAATTGCTATTGTTGGTAAATACATCGAATTGCACGATTCATATGCTTCATTAGTAGAATCATTAAAACTTGCTGGTTACGAATATAAACGCAATGTCAAAATTGGCTGAATTTATTCAGATGATTTAACAGAAGCGAACATGCCAAAGAAATTTAAAGAATACCATGGTATTCTTATTCCTGGTGGTTTTGGTAATAGAGGTTTTGAAGGAAAAATTCTTGCAGCTAAATATGCTAGAGAAAACAAGATTCCATATATGGGAATCTGTTTAGGGATGCAAGTAGCTACTATTGAGTTTGCTAGAAATGTATTAGGTTGAAAAGATGCAACAAGTGAAGAATTCAACCCAAAAGCTGCTCACAAAATATTCCACTACATTGATGGCAGGATGCGTTTAGGTGAACAAACTTGTCACATCGTTGACAAAAAATCAAAAACTTATTCTTTATACAAGAATGAGTTCTTCCCTGAAAGACACCGTCACCGTTATGAATTTAATAATAAATATCTTGAAGATTTCCAAAAAGCAGGATATTCATTTACTTCATTTAGTAATGATTCTGAACAAACAGTGGAAATTATTGAAATTAAAAACCACCCATTTTTTATGGGAGGTCAATTTCACCCAGAATTAGGTTCAGTACCTGGGGCGGTTGATCCAATGTTCATTGGATTCATTGGTGCAGCAATTAATCATTCTAAGAAATAACAAATTAAAAACCTACACATATGTGTAGGTTATTTTTATTGTTTGGCTGGGTTAGTTGGATTCGAACCAACGAATTACCGGTTCAGAGCCGGAGGCCTTACCGCTTGGCGACAACCCAATGGTAACCCGTGCGGGATTCAAACCCAGCGAATGCATGCTTGAGAGGCATGTGTGTTAATCACTTCACCAACGGGCTAAAGTTGATAAAAATATTATAAACTTCATTTTGTTTTTAGATATAATAAGTAAATAGATAGGAGAAAAACATGCCTTTTATTACAAATAAAGAACGTCAAAAAACAATTAAGAAAATTAATCGTGGCAATAGAGGAAGAAAAGCTTTCATTATCATTAACTTATTTTTGTGATTAGCATTAGTAGTAATGTTTTTAGTTGCAGCTATTCTTGAAGGAAAAAATCCTGATAAATACTGATTTTTTAATTGGAACAACATGCCTTATTACTATGATGGTAGCGATGTACCTCATTGACACTTACCAGAAAGCTGTAAGATCAGTTTATATGGATTAATTATGACAATAGTATTATGTTGATTAGTCTTCTCAAATATTCTTTCAACAATCTTTATTTTCACTTTTGAATCTGCTAAGACTATTACAGGTAAAGTTAACAAATTGGCTAGTTCAGCATTATCTGGTAAGAAAAAATCTGACTCTTCTTACTCAGATGTAAAGAAAAGAATTGGTAAATAAACTTCATTTTAATTAAGAATCTTACCCAAGTGGTAAGATTTTTATATTTATATATAAATATAAGAAAAGACAATATTTTTTGTCTTATTTTGCTATATATAATATGTAAAGTTATGGCTAAAAACTTACTTATTATTGAGTCTCCAAACAAGATTGAGACTATTAAGAAATACTTAAAAGACGAAGATTTTGAAATTATTGCAACTATCGGTCATATTCGTGATTTATCTACAAGAGGTATGGGTTTTAACGAAAGAACTCTTGAACCAAAATGAATAATTCCAACTAAAAAACCAAAAAAAGGTCAAAAAACAAAACAAGAAATTATTGCTGAAATTAAAGAAAAAGCAAAAGCTGCTGAAAAAATTTATCTTGCATCCGACCCTGATCGTGAAGGTGAAGCCATTGCATGGCATGTTTATGAAATACTAAATAAACCTGAGCAAGAAAAATGTTTTCGAATTACATTTAACGAAATTACGAAAGATGCCATCCTTGAATCTCTTGAACATCCAAGAAAAATCGATATGCTTTGAGTACAATCTCAATTTGCAAGAAGAATTCTTGATAGATTAGTAGGTTATAGTCTATCTAGATTAGTAAGACAAAAATTACGTGCAAAATCTGCAGGACGTGTTCAAACCGTCGCTCTTAAGCTCATTTACGATCGTGAAAAAGAAATTAAAAAGTTCAAATCAACTAAGTGATGAACATTAGATGTTACTTTAAAAGGTAACATGAAGTTAATCTTGCGTTCGGTTAATGACAACATTAAAGATCTTAATTATAAGAAAATTAATGACGATGTGCATGGTACAGGTATTGACTTTAAAGATGCACCATCTGCAGAAATTGTAAAGAAAAATCTTAAAGATGATTTTAAGATTTACGCAATTGACGAACCGAAGATTTATACGTCTAACCCAAGAGATCCTTATAAAACATCTACAATGCAACAAGATGCTATTAACAAATTAGGTTGAAACGTAAGTAAATCTACAAGTGTAGCTCAAAAGTTATATGAAGGTATTAAGATTAAGCACGAGCACACTGCTTTAATTTCTTATCCAAGAACTGATAGTATTCGTATTTCAGACAATTTTGCAAAGAAAATTAAAAATTTTATTTTAAACAAATTTGGTGAAAAATATTATCAAGAAAGAAAATTTGCAAATAAAGGTAATGCACAAAATACTCAAGATGCTCACGAAGCTATCAGAGTAATTGATCCTACAATTACTCCTGATTCATTAAAAAAGCTAATTACTCGTGATGAATATAAGTTGTACAAGATGATCTGAGTACGTACATTAGCTGCGTTCATGACTCCAAGTAAGTTTGAAAATGTTATTGTCCGTGTAGAAAGTAATAAAAATAAATTCTATACATACAACCGTAGAATGATTTTTGATGGATTTAGAAAAATCTATAATCCATATGAGGATGTAAACGTTCCTCATGATATTGGATTAAAGAATTTAAAAATTAATAAAATTCTTAAGATGGAAAGTGCCGAAGTTACAGAACATGAATCAACTCCACCACCAAGATTTAATCAAGCAAGTTTGATTAAAGCTTTAGATGAAGCTGGTGTAGGAAGACCTTCAACTTATAAATCAATGGCTAATATGGCTGTAGAACGTGGATATGCTCGTTTAGAAAATCGTGCATATGTAATGCAACCAATTGGTGACCTTGTAATTGATGAATTACAACAATACTTCCCATATATTGTAGATAAAAACTTTACAAAAGAGATGGAAGGTCACTTGGATGAAATCGCTTCTAAAGAAGAAAATTGAAAAGAATGAATTCTAGAATTTAAACCTAAATTCAAGAAAGACATGAAGACCGCTATAAAAGAAATGAAGCAAGCTAAGCTTGAAAAAGTAGGTCGTAAATGTCCTAAGTGTGGTAGTGAATTAGTTTATCGTTATGCAAGAAAATCTGGTGCAAAATTCATTGGATGTAGCAATTATCCAAATTGTAAATATGCAGAATTCCCAGAAACTCCTAGAAAAATTTTAGAAGAAAAATGTCCACAATGTGGAAAGAATTTAATAGAACGTTACAACCGTAGAGGTCAAAAATTTATTGGATGTACTGGATATCCAAAATGTCATTATGTTCGTTCAATTCCTAAAGAACCAAAACCAGAAGACCAACAAAATTCAACAACTCCAGTACAATCAAAAACTACTTCTAAAGTAGAAAAAGTTTCTGCAATGAAAGCTACTACTAAAAAAACTAAGAAAAATTAACTATGATAAAAGAAATCAACGAATCTAATTTTGAAAAAGAAGTAACTAATGCTGGATATGTATTAGTTGACTTTTATGCTACATGATGTGGTCCTTGTAAAATGATGTCTCTTGTAATTGATGAAATTGCAAAAGATTCAACAGTTAAAATTTGTAAATGCGATGTTGATAAGGCACAGTCAATTGCTTTAAGATATCAAGTAAGTAGTATTCCTACATTAATTCTTTTTAGAAATGGTGAAGATATCGCAACTAGTCAAGGATACATGCCCAAAGAACAACTTATCAAGTTTATAGAAGACAATAAAAAATAATTTTTAAGCTAATTTTGTAAAAAAATTGCATATATATACACATATATAATTCAACATAATAGGAGAAATTATTATGTTGAAAAAAGCATTAAAAATATTCACAATATTAACTGCAACTTGTTTAACAACTGCAACCATTTCTTTAACTTCATCATGTTCATGTTCACAAAAATTTTCAATAAAATGAACAAGTAAAACAACAATAAATGTGTTAGTTAATCAAGAAAAAACTATTGATTCTTCATGGAAGATTTCAGGTTTTAAAAGTTCTAGCGTTATTTTTAAAAAAAATTTCTGATACACAAGATATTGATGTGAATCCTGATGGTTCATTAACTATTAAAGCTGTTAATCAACCTAAAGAAGTTTTATTACAAGTTCAAGCTTTTTATTTAAAAGATGAAACAAAGAGTTCAAATATTGTTGAATTAAAATTCAACTTCACATATCCACCGGTAGAGAGTGTTGAAATTATTCATCCATCTGAAACTACATATTCTACATATAACAATACTGATGGTTACATCACAGATGATGAAGGCAATCCGTTTACTTTTGAATCCATAGTAAAACCAACTGACGAAACCGATCAAGATGTCACTTGATCACTAAATGGTGATACTGTTGGTAATAAAATTACTTTCAATCAAAACACTCATCAAATTTCTTGACAAGCAATGGATTCTAACGAAACAGGTAGTCACACTTTGACATTAAAAGCAACTTCTGTTCAAGATTCTTCTAAAAGCGATAGTTATACATTTACTTTAGATGTATCTGTACCAACCGTTGAGATTCAATGAAATGATTCAACAGATCTACCTACATATTACAATATTACAGGTACAACAACTAGTACTTTATCAGTTTTAGTGGTTGAAACGAATACTCCTGATCAATCAATTCAATGAAACATTATTAATGATACATCTAATGGAATGGTTTCTCTTAACACTAATACTTTGAAGTTTAGTTGAAATCAATTAACCACAATTGGTAACTATTCATTTGATGTTAAAGCAACTAGTATAAAATATGGTATAAGTGCAACCAAACATTTTACATTTACTATAGATAATGCTTTACCAACTAAACTTCTTGATATAGATGAAAGTGGTGTATTAATAGGGTTTACTTCTGATTTTAATAAAGATGATTACGAAAATAAAGGTTATGACACAATAAGGGTTCCAAAAACTATAACCGGTGTTGCCAGTGAAGCTTTCGATTATAGATATGATGAATTAGCGTATCCAAGTTATATAAAGCAAATAGACTTTTCTGGTTACGATAATCTTTCATATTTAGGTAATTCTTGTTTTAGATGGTTCGCATCACTTGCTAATGTTGATTTTTCTGGATGTACTAATCTTTCAAAGAATTATGTTAAAGGATACAATTTTGAAAACACAAGTATTGAAACTTTAGATTTGAGTGAAACAGGTTATACAAAATTTGCTGCAATACAATCAGAAGACGGTATGATGTTTAATGATTTTTTATATGGAATGTCAAAATTGAAAACACTTGTTCTCCCAGGACAATTACAAACAATATCAACTAACTTATTTACCTTAAATACGTTAAATCAAATTATTTGAAAGGATTTAAACACTCTACCTAATATTTCTGCTGGTATCTTTTCTACTGTTGCTACTATAGGAACTGTTACAGTTACTGGTAGTTCTTCGATTACCAGCGATCAATTACTTACATACTTAAAGACGGTTGGGTTACCACCAGATTGAACTGCTGCGTAATTAATTTATTAAATTATTTTTTAAACTAATGTACTCAAAGTATTTTGAGTGCATTT
>CAMWQH010000022.1 GCA_947176435.1 uncultured Mycoplasmataceae bacterium | reverse complement strand
AAAAAAAAAAACGGTGTATAAATATATCATATTAGGAGATAAATATGAATAAAAAATTAATAAAATCTATTGCAAGTATAACTTGCGGATTAGGAATTGTATCTTCAATTCCTTTTGCTTCTACAAGTTGTGGAAGTTCTTACACTAATATATTACCAACTAAACTTCTTAAAATAGATGAAAATGGTGTATTAGAAGGGTTTGTTTCCACTTTTAATCCCAATAATTATCAAAATAAAAGATACGATACAATAAAGGTTCCAAAAAATGTAACTGGTGTTAGTGCTAGTGCTTTTGACTATAGATATGATCCTGATGCTTGTCCAACATATATAAAGAAAATAGATTTTTCTGGATGCAGTAATCTTGTGTTCTTAAGTTATTGTTGTTTTAGAGATTTTAAATCAATTACAAGTATTGATTTTTCTGAATGTACTAATCTTTCTACAGTTTATTCAGGTTATTGCTTTGAGGGTACAGATATTGAAACTTTAGATTTTAGTGAAACAAATTTTACAAAATTTGATAGTGAATTAGATCAAGGTCAAGGAGTAGATTTTACTAATTTTTTATATGGAGCGGGACGTTTATTACACTCTTTAATTCTTCCAGGATGTTTGCAAACAATTTCAACAAATGTTTTTTTAAATGCATATCTTAGTGTAATTTATTGAAACAATTTAAAGAATATACCTACTGTTACAGCTGGTACTTTTGAACATGTAAGAAGTACTGGAATTGTTGGAGTTATTGGTAAGGAGTCCACAGTTAAAAATGCAGATTTAGTTACTGCTTTAAAAAATAATGGTAATTTACCTAAAGATTGAACGCAACCTTTGCTAAATCCCAGTGAAAATTTATAATTGTTTTAATTTATTAAAATAATCAATAATATCTTTTTTGTTTCCGTTATATTTCATTAAGAACGATCCAGAAACAAATCAATCTACATAATGGTAAGTTTGTTTTAGTACTTCGAAATTTACCCCACCATCTAATTGAATAATTAATCTTGAATTTAATTCATTTTTAATTTTATTAAACTTTTTAAGATTATCAATTGTAATAGGCATAAATTTTTGTCCACCAAAACCAGGTTGAACACCCATAACAGTAATCAAATCAGATTGTCTTAAAATGTCTTGATATTTAGAAATATCTGTATCTGGTTTAAGGGCAATACCAGCTAGAATGTTGTGATTTCTAATAAATCTAAAAAGATCAAGAGTCTCTTTTTCGTCTATTGGTTCAGCATGAAATGTAATTGCTTTTATTCCTTTGTAAGGAATAAATTTTTCAATGCATTCTCTTGGTTTTTCAACCATAAAATGGATAGTAATTTCAAAACCATTTTCGTGCAAAAGTTTTAATCATTCTGTACCAAAAGCTGTATTAGGAACAAACTTATTATCCATTACATCATAATGGATTTGTTTAATTCCGAGCTTTTTTATTTCATCTAATTGTTCTTGAATATTAGCAAGACTAAATGAAAGTAAAGACGGTTCAAGAATTTTGTTCATGATTATTTTTCTTCAATATCATCAACATTAAGCATGTTAACGATTGATTTAATTTTTTCGTTACGACACATAATTGTAACAACATCACCTAATAAAAAGACAGAGTCTTTTGCTGGAGGGAAGATAATTTTACCTTGACGTTGAATCATAATGACAGTAGCATCATATTTAATTTTGAAGTCAAGTTTTTCAAGAGGTTTATTAATAATTGCCTCATTATTAACAATACCTTTAATTCACGAAAAGCCTTCACTAACTGCGTAAATATCAATACCGATGTTAAATAATGCTTGAATAGCTACACGGTTTGCAACTTCAATATCTGGAATAACAATTCTTGCAATACCCATAGTTTTAAGAACCCTTTTGTGGATTGGATTATTTGCTTTAGCAATAATATCTTTAATACCGATTTCACGTAAGTTTGCACAGACCATGATTGATTCTTCAATACTTGTGACACCAACAATTACTGTTCTTGCATTTTGAACACCAACTTCAACTAAAGAGTTAATATCAGTTGCATCACATTTAAATGCAACATCAAATATTTTTGATGCTCTTTCAATTTTTTCGTTATCTTTATCGATAACCATTACATTTTTACCAGCATCATTAAGTTTAGTAGCTACTTCGTAACCAAATCTTCCTAAACCAATAACACAATAATCATTCTTCTCTCTCATAATTTCTCCAAAATTAATAATTTTATTATATGTAAGAAAATACTAAGATATATATAATTAATAAATATTAGAGATTTATGTCAACAAAAGATACAGAACAAAATTCTCACAGTATTGAAAACATTAGTAAGAGAAAACATAAAACTCTTTCTAAAGTTTTAGGAATCGTTTTTGGACGTACTGTTCCTCAAAAAATGTTCCGTCTATATTTTTTGTTTATCATATTAGGTGCAATACTATTGTATTGCCCTTTTTCTCTTCAACACGGTTATCAAATTCAAATTGATCCATTAAAACCAATGTCTGGTGATAATGTGAGAAAATATAAATTTTGGGATGCTCTATTTATTGCTTGTAGTGGTTTTAGTGATACAGGATTAACCCCTGCAGTTGTTGCAACTTCTTTCACTGTTTTTGGTCAAGTAGTCCTAATGTTATTAATTGAAATTGGTGGAATTGGATTAATTTCAATTTTCTTCTTAGTATGGAATTTATTTAAGAAATGAAACAAAGTTGATCTTAACCAAATGGTTATGCTTCAGGCTGAAAGAGGAAACGAAAAACTTGGTAACTCTTTCAAGATGGTAAGAAAAGCGGTTTTCTTTATTTTGATTTGAGAATTAGTATTTGGTTTAATTTATTCAGTTTGAATGTATGCTGTTCCAGCATATGAACAAACTAGTTTTATTGATGGAAGTGATTTAAGACCATCTCATGATACAACAACATTGCTACATTGTTACCACAACTATGGTCAATGTTTATGAATTGGTATTTTTACTTCTATTTCTGCAATTAACAATGCAGGATTCGATATTTTCCAAGGTACTTCGTCATTAGCTTCATACAGAAATGATTGAAATACAATATTTCAATTATTTATTGTTATTGAAATTGTTGTTGGTGGTATTGGTTACCCAGTTATTTTTGATGTAATCGAAAAAAGAAAAAACGCTAAAAAAGGAATAAAAACAAGAACTTCTTTATTTACTAAAGTTGCGTTATGCTCTTACTTTGCAGTAGCTATTATTGGTTTGATTCTTGCATTTGGTTTTGAAGGTATAGATGCAAAATTTAATACAGATGAATATTCAATATTCACTGATCCAAACACTTATCATGAGTTTGGAAAAGCTGAATGATGAAATAAAACTTTTTGTATCTTCTTTAATGTAATGACTACAAGATCTGCAGGTTTTTCAACACTTGATCATAATTTATTATGTGCAGGTACTAAATGAACTAACTGTTTGTTAATGTTTATTGGTGGTTCTCCTTCTTCTACAGCTGGAGGGATTCGTACTACTACTTTTGTAATTGTTACTGTAGCCATTTTTAACAAAATGATTGGTAAGAATAGAGTCTCAATGTATAAACGAACTATTCCGTCAATAAAAGTTAAGGATTCTTTGATTGTTTTCTGCTCATCAATTATCTTAGTAACTTTAGTTACTTTATTAATTACATATACTCAATATGGTCAAGATAATTTGCCACAATTCCAATTATTAAGTGTATTGTACGAAGCAACTAGTGCATTTGGTACTGTAGGTTTATCTGTTGGTATTACTTCTCAAATCACCCCTCTTGGTCAAATTCTATTAATTGTTTTAATGTTTATTGGTCAATTGGGTGTGTCTTCAACTTTACTTTCATGAACAAGAAGAAATCCAAAAGGTAATCTTGCAGTCTATCCTGAAGAAGATATTAGAATTGGATAATATAATTAACATATGAGCAAGAAAAAAGGTTTATTAATTGTTATTAGTGGTCCAAGCGGTGTTGGAAAGAAGACCGTTTTAACTCCGTTAATGAATAATAAATCTTTAAACTTAGCTTATTCAATTTCAATGACTACTCGTCCAAAAAGATTTGATGAAGTCCATGGTAAAGATTATTTCTTTTTAACAAAAAAAGAATTTGAACAA
Source organism: uncultured Mycoplasmataceae bacterium (assembly GCA_947176435.1). Lineage (GTDB taxonomy): Bacteria > Bacillota_I > Bacilli_A > Mycoplasmatales > Mycoplasmoidaceae > Malacoplasma_A. The sequence continues at coordinate 4,784 of CAMWQH010000022.1, read as the reverse complement.
CAAATTAAAGAAGGTAATTTACTTGAGTGAGCAATTTACGTTGATAATTATTACGGAACACCAAAAGATTATGTAAATAATTTACGTAAAGAAGGAAAGAATGTTCTTTTAGAAATCGAACCTCAAGGGGCATTATTAATTATGGATTATGCTAAAAAACACAACGACCACAGATTTTTGACTGTTTTTGTTGCTCCTCAATCTTTAGAACATTTAAAATCGAGATTATTAAAACGTGCAACAGAAAGTGAAGAAAAAATTCTTAAAAGAATTAAACAAGCTGAATGAGAATTAACATTAACTAATAAATATGATTACACAATAGTTAATGGTGATAATCCTTCTGATGCGACTAAAAAGCTTAAAGATATTTTATTAAAAAAAATTAACGAAAATGTCGACTAATAAAACTTCAATCTATAGTTATGACTTAATTAGTCTTGAAGAAAAGTTTTTAACTTTGGGATTAAAAAAATTTAATGCTAAACAAGTTTTTCAATGAATTTATCAAAAAGGTATAACTGATTTTGATAAGATGAGCAATATTGCAAAATCATCAATTGAAATTCTTAAAAATAATTTTATTTTTAATCAATTTAAAATTATTAATACACTTATTGATCCAAGAGACGAAACAACTAAATTTTTATTTGAACTTTCTGATAAACGAGTTATTGAAACGGTTTTAATGAAATTTGATTATGGTTACAGTATTTGTGTTTCAAGCCAAGTTGGTTGCAATATGGGATGCAAGTTTTGTGCTTCTGGATTGTTAAAAAAAATTAGAAGTTTAAATGTTGATGAATTTGTGTTGCAAGTTGTTATGGTGAATAATTATTTAAAGCAAAATAATAAAACACCAATCTCAAATTTAGTTTGCATGGGTATTGGTGAACCGTTTGATAATTACGAAAATCTTAAAAAGTTTTTAAATATTTTAAATGATCCGTTTGCAATTGGTCTAGGTGCTAGACACATAACTGTTTCGACATGTGGATTAGTAAGTAAGATAATTCAATTTGGAAATGATTTTCCTCAAATGAATTTAGATATTTCATTACATGCTCCAAATGATGAATTAAGGAACAAATTAATGCCAGTTAATAACGCCTACCCATTACCTATGTTAATGGATGCTTTAAAACAATACCAAAAAATCACTAAAAATAGAATTGGTATTGAATACATTTTATTAAAAAACATCAATGACACACCACAGTGCGCAAAACAATTATTAAAATTGCTTAAACCAATTTATTGTTACATCAATTTAATTCGTTATAACGAAGTTGCTGAAAATGAGTTCAAAACTAGTGAAAAAGTTAATGATTTTTCTAAAATATTAAACTCTAATAATATAATTTGTACTATACGTCTTGAAAGAGGAAGCAAAATTGCTGCGGCGTGTGGACAACTAAGAGCGAACTATGAGAAAGGGAAATTTTAAGTTTAATTATTCATTTGCGACTGCAAAAGGTTTAAGAGATCATAATGAAGATGCTGGATGAGTTGGAGAAAATAAGTCCAAACAATGTTTAGCTATTGTTTGTGATGGTATTGGATCACAAACAGATAGTCAAATTGCTTCAAACATGATAGTTGATTATTTCAAAGCCCAATTTTTAAAAAGAAGAAGTATTTTAAACCCCGATTTATGAGTTAAAAAGACTCTTACTACAGCCAGAAAGAAATTGACAAATCATTGCAAAAAGAACTTACAAGGTAAAAAAATTACTACGACTTTTTGTATGTGTTTAATTGAAAAAAATGGGATGATGTATTGTTATAGTCTAGGAGATTCAAGACTTTATCATTTTGCAGCCAACAATTTTAAATGAGTTCAAATTACCAAAGATCACAATTTGTATAACTATTTAGTTGAATCTAATGCCTCACAAGAAACATTTTTAAAATTTAAAGATAAATTTTTAGCATTAACTAAATTTGTTGATTCTGATCCTTCTTATCCTCTTACTTTTGATAAGTTTAGAATTCAATTAGAGAATGGAGATGTAATATTTTTAGGTTCGGATGGAGTTTACAACTTCATCAATATGTTCTATATTGATGAATATATTAAGAAGAATCGTAACACTCCTTTCGCTGAAACTTCAAAGGCTTTAATAAAAGAAGCTTTAAAGAATCATAGTAATGATAATTTAACTGCAATAGTTATTGAAGGATTTAACAAATAATGGCAGAAGAACAAAAAAAAGAAGAAGTTGAACAAAAGAACGAAACTCCTCTTTTTTCAAAAGGAAGTCTTGTTCTTGGTCAATACGAAATAATTAGGGAAATTGGTAGAGGTGGCATGAACTCTATCATTTATCTAGCTGAAGACACTACAATTGATTTAAATAAATATCCTTTACAAAGCAAAAATGTTGCTGTTAAAGTTGTAACAAGAAATAATACAATTACAGATACTGAATGAACAAAATTTTTAGATGAGTGTGTCACTTGTAATCGTGCAGGTAATTTACCAAATATTGTAAAGACATATCAAGTAGCAAAAATCAATAATGATAATACTATCATTATTGTTATGGAATATGTAGATGGTATTTCGTTAAGAAGTTACTTAAATACTCATGGTTATTTAAGTGTTCAAGAATCCATTTATTTATTTCAAAAAATTCTTCTCGGTATTAAAGAACTTCATAGTTTTAAGCAAAAAATTATTCATCGTGATTTAAAACCGGAAAATATTTTACTAACGCATGACTTAAGACAAGTTAAAATTATTGACTTTGGAATTTCATCTGTAGTTGAATTTAAGAACGATAAAACTAATGAAGTTCTAACTAATGAAAATGCTTTATATGGAACTTACCCATATATTTCTCCTGATATTTTTAAAATGAGTAATGGAGCAAATAACAAAGTGAATTCAAGTTTTATCTCTGAACAATTTGATTTTTATTCGCTAGGAATAATCTTTTATGAAATGTTAACTGGTAGAAAACCTTTTCATGCAGATAACTATAACAATGCACAAGTTATTAGTTTGCCATTAACATACGATATGCCTGTAATGAGTGATATTAATCCTAATATTACTCCAGCAATTGAAAATATTATTTTTAGATGTATTGCATCGAAACCTGGTGATATTAGATATCGTTATCACTCAGTTCAAGAGATCATTAATGATTTAGATGCAGTTGAAAAACAAAAAGTTAATCTTGCTGATCAAAAACTTTTAAAACCTCGAAAAGAGAGAACTTTCCAGACTAAAAATATTTTTGATGTTACAAAACAAAAAGAAAGACAACGTTTTTATGAAAGGTGATGATTCTTCTGATCGATTACTTTATTTGCTCTAGCACTCATCATCATTACTATAGTGCTTAGATATATTGAGTAAAATAAAAATATAGGAGAATAACTATGCTTAAATTTAATACTTCACATGTTTTAAAAATAAATGACAAACAAATCCAAAGAAAATACCAAAAAGAAATTGATAAAATTCAAAAAGGATTTTTAACTAATTCATTACCAGGTATGGAAATGTTGGGTTGGGTTAACATCATTGATTTCTATAGAAATCAAGATCTTCTTGCAATGAAGAAAAAAGCAACACAATGAAAGAAAGAAGATTTGAAATATGTTTTAATTATTGGAATTGGCGGTTCTTATCTTGGAGTAAAAGCGGCCATTGACATGTGTAATGGAATAATTGGTTTTGCTAAAACCAAATTTATTTATATCCATAACATGTCTAGTTCATATATAGCTGATGTAATTAAAAAAGTTGGTAAGAACAAATTTGGTATTGTAGTTATTTCAAAATCTGGAACTACCATTGAACCTGCGATTGTTTTTAGACTATTCAAAGAAATTATGATAAAAAACTTCGGTCTTAATTATTCTCAAAAAATGATAGTAGCAATCACTGATAAAGAAAAAGGAACTTTGCATAATTTAGCTAAAGCTAATAAATGGACTATGTTCTTTATTCCTGATGATGTAGGAGGCAGATATTCAACTTTAACTCCTGTTGGAATGTTTCCTATGATTTTGTCAGGTTTAGATCCATTAGAAATTCTTAAAGGTGCTAAACAAGCTTTAAATGATACTAAAAGTTTTAATTTAAAAAGTAACTCTGCATTTTTGTATGCATGTTATAGACATTATTTTTATGTAAATCAAAAGTATCAAATAGAAAACTTCATAACTTATGATCCTTCTCTTACAATGATTGGTGAACAATGAAAACAATTGTTTGGTGAATCTGAAGGAAAATCTCACAAAGCAATGTATCCAACAACTAGTTTATTTACTACTGATTTACATGCACTTGGTCAATATCTACAAGAAGGGACAAGAAATTTTATTGAAACAACTCTTTGAGTTGATCAACCAAGAAAAGATATTAAATTATTAATTAATACTAATGAAGATGGGCTTAAATATTTAAATTCTAAAACGTTACATTATATAAATGAAAAAGCTTTTCAAGGTACAGTTACAGCACATACTAAAAATGGTAAAGTTAATAATTTAATTATTACTATCTCAAGAGGAGATGAATATCATTATGGATATTTATACATTTGATTATGTCGTGCAGCAATGATGAGTGGATATTTATTAAAAATTAATCCATTCAATCAACCGGGTGTAGAAGCATACAAAACCAATATGTTTTCTTTACTAAAAAGAAAATAATTTTAAATAATCTTAAACTTTTATTAATAGAAAAAGTTTTAACTTTTCTTGTGCTTCTATTTTTCTAATTTGGTAGTAAGATTAATCTACTATGAAAATAGGAGTTTATA
>CAMWQH010000021.1 GCA_947176435.1 uncultured Mycoplasmataceae bacterium | reverse complement strand
TATAAGTGTTATTGATGATGTGATTAAACAATTAAACAAGGCAGCTATGTCAATTGAGTCTAAACAAGAGTACATAAATAGATACTTTAATAATGTTCAGCACAAATTCCCTGAATATGTAGAAATAGTGAGAAATAAATATTTGAAATTAATTGCATGATTTCTTGTGCTTTTTCAAAATAACGGACTATTTATAAATAAAAGAATAAAATAAAAAAAGACTACTATGAACACAAAACAAATTAACAGATCCATTAATGAGCTTGCAAAATTTGACTATGAAATAAATTGTGATGGCTTAACAAGAGAAGAAATTATTGCAAAAATTAATGATGGATATAAAAAGACAGAACGAAAAAGAAGAGCATTTGAAATTCAATCTAATATTGATAGAGTGAATATGATGATTCAAATGTGCAAGAATGATATTTATAACGCCACTGTTGCAGTCCTGAATAATTCAATTCTTAATGATACTGAAAAAGTAATACAAATGAAAATGTATGTGGATTCAGTTACTAACAATATAATAAATTATGAGCAGGACTTGAACAGATATTGTGAAGAACTTAATAGGTTAAACTAAAACAAATAAATTAATATATTTATAAAACAGAGATTTCGTTTGTAGCTATTCATATTTTGCGCATAAATTATTTTATTCTTTAATACCACCGTTTGCGAAAATAGTGGTATTTATTTTATTAAAAGAATTATATATAATAATATAGTAATAACTTAATATACTAATGAAAAAGCAGAAAAAACAGGCACAATTTAAATATATTGCTGACATTGAGAGTTATTTAATTAAACAATATGGTGTAATTAATAATGAATGGAGGCTTACAATTGATTTATTAAAAGACAATATTGAATTATATAATCGGTGTAAGGAGTCAATTGATAGGAATGGTATTTATGATGTTGAAAGTGGGAGGAAAAATCCCCTAATAGCTACACTAAAAGACTTACAGGCTACAATTATAAAGCAAATACAACATTTAGGGCTAACACCTTATGCAGCCTCAAAAATTAATCCACACACAGAAGATAACGAGGAGGATTATATAAATGAGTTAGTAAAATGATTAAATATGGTATATGTGGGAAGTAAAAGAAGGTTGGCAAAAGATTTAATTCCAATCATAACAAAAGAGCTAAAAGAAGATATGTATTATGTAGAGCCATTTGTGGGTGGAGCAAATTTAATTACCAATATTGACCATAAAAAGAAGATTGGTGGCGATTCAAATGAATATCTTATTGAATTGCTTAAATATGTGCAAGCAGGAAATACATTACCATCATATATTTCAAGGGACGAATATTATGCAGTAAAAATGAATAAAGAAAATTATCCAAAGTGGTATGTTGGATTTGTTGGTTTCTGTTGTAGTTATAGTGGTTTGTTTTTTCATAATTATGTAAGAAATGGAATAAAAAAGAAAAGTGGTAAAATAGAAGATTATCAGGCAGAGCAGATAAATAATTTAGCCAAACAAAATCTTAATGACATTAATTTTATCTGTAGCAGCTATGAACAGTTAGACATTCCACTTAATTCTATTGTATACTGCGACCCGCCCTATAAAAACACTATTACCTATAATGATGCATTCAATCATGACGAGTTTTGGCAATGGGTCAGGGATATGACTATTAATGGGTATGCCATTTATGTTTCAGAGTATGAAGCTCCAAAAGACTTCAAATGCATTTGGGAGAGAAAACATACTAAAAATATTGGACAAGTTAGACAAAATACCACTGAAAAACTATTTATATATGAGTCAATAAAATAATATGGATTACACACAGTACGCAAACGATGTTATTAATGGCAAAATTGTTGCTTGTAGATATATTAAACAAGCAGCACAAAGATTTATTTCATTTAAGCGTAAATATGATTTCAGAGATAATAAGGTAGACAGAGTAATTAATTTCATTTCAAAACTAAAACATAGTACAGGAGAACACAATAATAAGAATTTCAATTTACTACCATATCAAGTATTTATTATTGCAAATATATTTGGTTTCTACTACCCCAATAGTGAAAAGAGGGTAACGAAATATGTATATTTGGAATTGGCAAGAAAATCAGGAAAAACGGCACTTGCGGCGGCAATATGTCTATATATGCTTGTGGCTGATGGAGAGAATGGCAGTGAAGTTGAATTAATAGCAAACTCTGCAAAGCAAGCTAAGATTTGTTTTACTATGTGCAGTAATTACCTCCAATCTATTGATAAAAAAGGCAAGTATTTTAAAAGATATAGGGATAATATCAAATTTGATTATACCAAATCATTATTGCAGGTGCTGAGTTCAGACGCTGATGGCAATGACGGATATAATTCATATTGTTTTGTATTGGATGAGGCTCATGCAATGAAAGATAGTGCATTATGGGATGTTATGTGCAGTAGTCAGGGGATGAGAAATAACAGCTTAGCTATCATTATAACTACAGCAGGTTTTAACAAGTTTGGGTTTTGTTATCAATACAGGCAGAGTTGTTTGGAAATACTAAATGGCAATAAAGAAAATGATGCACAATTTAGTGCAATATTTACGTTAGATTCAGAGGATGATTTCAAAAATCAAAATTGTTGGATTAAGGCTAATCCTTCATTAGGCATTACAGTGAAAGAAGACTATCTACAACAACAAGTTCTGAATGCATCAAATAACACAAGTTTGGAGGTAGGAGTTAGAACAAAAAACTTCAACCAATGGGTTAGTACATTTGATATTTGGATAGAGAATGATATTTTATTAAAGTCAAGTAAGAAGTTATGTATATCAGATTTCAAAGATTGTTATTTGTGCTATGTTGGTATTGATTTAGCTGCGGTGAGTGATTTAACAGCAGTTTCTTACATGTTTATCAAAGATGGCATACATTATTTCTTTACTAATTACTATTTGCCATCTACATGTTTGGAAAATAATAGCAATTCTGAATTATATAAAGAATGGAAAAGAAAAGGACTGCTGACAATTACAGATGGGAATGTAACAGATTATGATATAGTATTAAGTGATATTCTAAAATTCAATAGCCATATAGGATTAACTAAAATATCATATGATGCTTATAATGCCACACAATTTTGTATTAATGCAACATCCGCAGGACTTCCTATGCAGCCCTTTTCTCAAGCATTGTGGAACTTCAACAGACCTACAAAATATTTTGAGATACTTATTAAAAGTGGGAAAATAGTATTAGATGATAATGAAATAACAAGGTGGTGTTTTTCAAACGTCTATCTCAAGACTGACCATAACGAAAATGTTAAGCCTGTAAAAACAACACCACAACAAAAAATTGATGGCGTCATTGCTATATTAGAAGCATTAGGTGGATATTTGGAGGAGCCTCAATTTAATAATGAAATAACAATAATTTAAATACATATATTCACTATGAACAAACCAAATAAGATAATACTTCATTGTTCAGCAACACAAGAAGGTAAAGATTTCAAAGCAGCAGATATTGATAAATGGCATAAAGAGAGGGGTTTTAAGAAAATTGGGTATCATTATGTAATAGATTTAGATGGTACTGTTGAAAAAGGTAGAGAAGAAACAGAAAATGGTGCACACACTGTAGGACACAATACAACTTCAATTGGTATTTGTTATATAGGTGGACTTGCAAAAGATGGAAAAACACCCAAAGACACAAGAACAGATAAACAAAAAGAAGCAATGTATAAATTAGTAGCTGATTTAATGAAAAAATATAATCTTCCATTAAATAAAGTCTATGGACATTATAATTTTGCAAATAAAGCATGTCCGTCTTTTAAAATAGAAAATTTTAGAGAAGAATTAAATTCAACAAAAATATTGCAACATAATTTGGATTTTATTAATTAGACAACTATTTATAATTAAATGCATTTTTATTTGATGAAGATTTTTGGATATAACATAACGAAAGAAAAAAGAGGCGTAAATTATATTACTCCTTATTCTGATGCCCTTACTTTTAACGGATTCTCAACGCTAAACGGAGCTATGGGAATTAGTGCAGTATATAGAGCTGTGGAAATTATCTCTGATAACTGTGCATTACTACCGATTAGAATAAGCATATCTTCAGAAAAACATAAAGAATATATAACCAATCACCCCATTTGTATTGCATTAAAAAATAACTTATTAACTCAGTACAATTTAATTAAGTTACTTATTCAATCCGTATTATTAAAAGGTAATGGGTTTGCTTACATTGAAAGAAGTGAAAATGGCGATGTTTTAGACCTGCTATTTTTAGATAGTAATAGTGTACAAATTCATTATAATAAAAATAACAGAGATTTATATTATACCTGCAACTTATTTCCAATTAAAAAAATTGAACCTTGTAATATGATACATTTGGTTAAAAATAGCTATGATGGTATAAATGGGAAGTCGGTGATAAGTTACGCAAGTAGAAGTATTGAAATATCAAATAATACTGAAAATTCTGCAAATAATTTTTTCTCCAATGGCTGTAATCTATCAGGTATACTAACAGTACAAGGGCAACTGTCAAAGGAACAAAGAGATGCAATTAAAACAAGTTGGAACACTGCTTATACAAATGGTGGTAGTGGACTTGCAATTTTACAAGGCAATATGGATTATAAGCCTGTGCAGGTGTCAGCAGATGATGCACAATTAATTGAGAGTAGACAATATCAAATATCAGATATTGCAAGATTTTTTGGCGTCTCGCCTGTATTATTAGGAGACTTAACTAATTCAAGTTATAATACAATTGAGGCAACGCAGAATCAGTTTTTATTGCATACATTATTGCCATATATAACAATGATAGAGCAGGAGTTTAATAGAAAATTATTAAAACCTTCAGAATCAAATTTAAGCATCAATTTTGATGAAACTATTTTATTAAGAACCAACAAAAAAGAAGAGGCTGAATATTATAGCCTGCTTTTAGATAAAGGTATTTTATGTATAAATGAAGTACGCAATAAAATGGATTTATCTCCAATAGATGGAGGTGACAAACATATAATTGCCTATACAGATATAAAGCAGAATACAATTAATGATAATGGAAAAGAGACAGATACAAAGTAATTTCAATATAGATAAAGATAGCAGGACTATAGAAGGCTATGCAAGTGTTTTTGAATCAGAATCAAATAATATTGGTTTTATCGAAATAATACATAGAGGTGCAATTACAAATGACACCATATTGTCAAGTGATGTATTTGCCAAATTAAATCATGATGATAATAAGATATTAGCAAGGTCTAAATATGGGAAAGGTAGCTTATTGTTGGAAGTGGATGATAATGGATTAAAATATATGTTTGATGCTCCTAATACAGAGTTAGGCAATGAGGTATTGGAACATATCAGAAGAGGCGAAATTACGTCTTCGTCATTTGCTTTTACAATTGACAAAGATGAAAAAGGCAGCGAAAAATGGTATAAAAAGGACGATGTGATTTACAGAGAAATATTTAAAATTAAAGAATTATTTGATGTATCACCTGTATTTTCACCTGCATATGAGCATACTACCTGTAACAAGAGGTTTGAAGAAGTCAAACATACATCGGACGAGATTGACAATAAAATGGATTTAATAAAAAGTGAACTTGAAGATTTATGAAGAATAATACTCTAATACTCACAGATGAAAAAACACAGCTCAAAAATGAGGCATTTAAATTAATTGAAAAATGCAAAGAAGAGATAAGAGATTTTTCTGAAGAAGAGAATAACAGGATAAAAGAAATTAGAAATAGAATTACAGAAATAAATACACAAATTGAAGAGATTAGAAATAATCTAAATAATAATGGTAATAAAAAATAAAATAAAATAAATAAAATGGAATTCAGATTAATAAAAGCTATCAATGATGTGGTGAACAATCGCCAAATGGATGAATGTACACTTAATGTAGTAAACAAAGGCATAGAGGAAATGAGAAAAAGCGGTGTGTCATATTCAGGACAGATTCAGTTACCTGTAGAAATGCGTGATATTACCGTTGAAAAAGAAGGTGAAGATGTTGTTGCTACAGAAATGTTTGATTTACTTGAACCACTTAGAGCAAAAAACGTACTTGTAAATGCAGGTGCAAAGTTCCTTACCAATTTAGTTGGAGATGTGCAGGTACCTGTAATGACAGGCAGCAATGTATATTGGGAAGGTGAAACAACAACAGCAAAAGACGGAGGTGCATCGTTTGATAACGTTAAATTGCAGCCTAAGAGATTAACAGCATTTATTGATATTTCTAAACAATTCTTAGTACAAGACAGCGTAAGTGCAGAGGCTATGCTAAGAGCTGATTTGGTAAATGCAATTAACAGCAAACTTGAGGAAACTATATTAGGTAGCGAAAATGGAACTGCAACCAAACCTGAAGGTATCTTTTATAGTGATGATGAACTTAGGTCAATTGCAACATTCAAAGATATTTGTGATTTAGAGTCAGATATTGAGGATGCTAATGTTATTGGTGACTGTGTATATATAATGAGCAATAAGGCTAAGGCAGCACTTCGCAATATGCCTAAGTCAACGAAGTCAACTGAATTAGTAATGCAGAATGGCACAATAGATGGAACAAAAGTATTTAATACTTCAAATGTAGAAAATACAAATGTTGCCTATGGTGATTTCTCACAGCTTGCAATAGGTCAATGGGGAGCGATCGATTTAGTTGTTGACCCATATTCTTTAAGCACAGAGTCAAAAATTCGTGTGGTGGTGAGCGCATTTTTTGATGCAAAACTACTTAGAGATAGCGCAATTTCAGTTGCAAAAGTATAATAATATAGTTAATTAATTTGGTATGTTTTTGAATATAGAGCAGATTAAAAAGCATTTAAATATAGATGAAGAATATAAAGAAGATGATAATTATTTATTGTCTTTATATTCTGTTGCCCAAAAAGTTGTTGAAAAACATACTGACGTTAATTTAGAATATATTGCAGAGGTCAATGGTGGAGAATTGCCTTCACCATTGAATCATGCAATTCTTTTGTTTATAGGTGAAATGTATCGAAATAGGGAAATTAATTCATTTACCTCAGTAAATACTATTCCTTACAATTTTGATTATATTCTAAGTCTGTATAAAAATTATTCTGATAAAAATAACTCATAATGGAAGCAGGAAGATTAACTGAAAATATTGAAATATATTCACCTAATATAATCAAAAATGAATTAGGTGAACAAGTTAACACCTATTCTTATAAATTGAGGACCAAAGCCAATAAATTAAGCAATTCAGGCAATAGAAAATTAGAGAATCACGAAATTGTCTATAGTTATAATTTAGTATTTGAGGTTAGGTATTATATTGATGTGGAGGAAACTGATAGAATAAAATATAATAATAAATTTCATAGAATTCTATCCATTGATAAAAATAATCTCTTACAGAAAATAATAATAACAACAGAGTTAATTAATGAATGATTTAATAATACAATGGAAAAGTATATCAGATGATTTAAGAAAAGAAATTGTAAAAGGCAGAAAAAGGGGGATGATGAAAGCGGTAAGAAATATCCGCAATAAAACAAAATCATTATTAAAAAGACTTTTACCTAATTCAACAAAATCTAATCCTAAATATAATGATAAATTAATTGATGCTGTTAGAGTCTCAAAATTTAGAGAAATTGACTTTTTAGGCGAAAGTGTTGCATCTGTACACATAATGGGTACACGTTCAAAATCAAGTGGTACATACAGAACACGTTTTTTTGAAAATGGCACTGTGGATAGACACACCAAAGACTACAAAAGAAAATCAAAAAGTGGTAAATTATATCACGTCAAAGGGCATAGGACAGGTAAAATAATAGGGCTTAATTTTTTTAGTGAAGCAGTAAGCAGTGAATTAAAAAATGCACCCTCAGTTATTGAATCTGAATTAATAAAAGCAATTCAAAAATGTAATGGTAAATAGTATTCTGATAGGTAAAACAATTTATAAATTATTAAGTGAGAATGTAACATTAAAGCAAATGGTTGGAGATAAGATATATCCATTAGTTGCAGAGAATGATGTTACATATCCTTTTATAGTATATTTCCGAACTTCAATCAGTAATAGGGTTAATAAAGATGGTTATTATGAAGATGAAGTTGGATTCGCTATAATTGTAGTTTCAAACACTTATATAAGTTCGTTAGAAATAGCAAATGAAGTAAGGAAAACATTAGATAAAAGAAAACTATCAGAGGAGATTTCAAATGTTATTTTGGAAGATGTAGATGAAGATTTTATTAATGATGCATTTGTACAACAACTTTATTTTAAATGTGCTATGAACTGACAATAAAACTAATAAATAATAAAAAAACAATCTAATACAATGGAAAAAATTATTAAAGGTGATGACTTGATGTTATTTGATGAAGATGGGAATTCTCTTGCATTTGCAACCTCACACCAATTGACTGTATCCGCTGATGCAGTTGAAACAAGTTCAAAAGATGGTGGTGTTTGGGCATCTAATGAGGTTAATAAAATTAGTTGGGAACTTACATCTGAGAATTTATACACAGCAAATTCATACGACAAGTTAATGGATTTAATGCTGACAAGAACAGCAATACAGGTTTATTTTGGTACTAAAAAAGAGAATGACCCCAATAAAACAGTTGTAGATGGAGATTATAATTGTTGGACAGGAGCAAAGGGTTATACAGGCAAAGTATTTATAACCTCCCTAACAGCAAATGCAAGTACAGGTGAGAATGCTACTTATTCAGCAACATTTACAGGTACAGGTAAATTGATTAAAGTAGAAACAATTCCTGTAGTAGAATAAATAAAGATTTAATTATAAATAAGTGGGTAAATAACAATATTTGCTCACTTATTTAATATTTATAATATATATAACAATAATTTAATATGGTAGTAAAAATTAAAGATAAGGAAATAGAACTCAGACAGACTTTTAGAAGTCTGATGATTTATGAAAAAATTGTTGGTGAAACTTTTGCAGGAAAAGGTGTAACAGAAATGATGATATATTTTTATTCAACTGTATTGGCTTCAGACAAAGATTTGGAATTATCATTTGATGATTTTATTGAATATGTAGATGAAAATCCCAATTTACTAAATGAATTTACAATGTGGTTACAGGAAATTGCTAAAAGGAATCAACCATTTAAAGACGATACCACAAAAGACGATACTGAGCCAAAAATTAAAAAAAAAAAGCACACGAATAGAGTAGAATAATTTGGTTTGAATATAAAGTGTGTGAAATTTCATATTTTCTTGATGAAATGCAGGAGGT
>CAMWQH010000020.1 GCA_947176435.1 uncultured Mycoplasmataceae bacterium | reverse complement strand
CCCCCCCCCCCCCCCCCCCCCTTTTTTTTTTCAAGCAGAAGACGGCATACGAGATCCCTGCCTGTCTCGTGGGCTCGGAGCTGTGTATAAGAGCCAGACTTAATATTAAAACTATCAAGAGCATGCTTAAATTTATTAGCTGCTCTACTTACGTATATTTCTTTCTTAATTATTTGAATTTTTGATTGATCAGAAACTTGATAATTTGGTTTATTAATTATTTTTTTGTCTACTGTTACAAAATTAGATTTTATTAGCTCTTGTGCTTTATTACGAGAGTCAACTAATTTTGAATAAACTAAATAATTATCAAGACGGACTGTTTTCATAGATATGTATATGATAGTTATATAATATCATTATTAATAAGGAGTACTTATGGAAAATGTTAATGTTGGTTATAACTATAAAGTTTTAAGTACCAAGCATGGTTCTATTCTTATTAGATCTTTTTTAGTAACTGGTGTTTCTTTTTTATTAATTGCATTAATTGGATATGCTTTTGGTATTTTATTTAATAAATGTGTATATGAATGACATTATTTTCAAACAGTGAGTTCTTTATACATGATTAGTATCTTAATTGTATTTATTTCAATTTTCGGATCAATGATTGTAATGAGAAATTTGTTCACTCAAAGCACTTGAAAAATAGTTCTTTGAATATTGCTATATTGTCTTGGAGAAGGAATTGGATGTGGAATGTTATTTAGTTTATTTACAAACGATTCTTATTCAATGATTTTAATCTTTGGTGTTTGTGGTGTTGTATTTGGAATGTGTGCTTTAATTGGTTATTTCTTGAATATGAAAGCTGCTTTTGGTTTGGCAAAACTTTTAAGAATTGCTTGAGCCTGTATGTTGTTTGTAATGCTTTTAATGTTTATACCGATGACTGTAATGCTTGTTTCAGGAACAACTATGTGAGGATTTCAATGATATTATTGATTAATTTTTGGATTGTCTGCATTCCTATTTATGGGTTATATTTCTTTTGATGTTTGAATGATTTCAAATACCGCACAATTTCTAAATGCAGGTGAAGATCGTGCAATCAATAATTTAGTTTTATATTTCGGTTACAAATTGTTGATAGATTTGATGGGTCTATTCTGAACAATAGCTACATTCTTTATAAGATTTGGAAGAAGATAATTAATGAATGCCAATCGTGGTATGTACATTGAAGAATTAGTGAATCGCACTAATTCATATTATTACGACCGAAATATTGCTATTATTGAAAAGAGATATTTACCTATAAAGATAATTAAAAATTTACCACCAAATGCAATAGTTGGTAAACTATTAGCGAAATCATATGTAGATTATTGCGGAGTATATAAATCTAAACATATTGAATTTGAAACGAAACAAACAAATGAAACAAATTTTAATTTAAATTTAATTAAAGAGCATCAATTAAGACATTTAATTAATACAATGAATCATGGTGCTAAATCATTTTTGATAATTTATTTCAATACTATAGACAAAATTTACTTAATTAAAACATCTGATATTATCAAATGGATTAGAACAAATAAATCTAAAACAATTAAATTTGAATATATAAAAGAAAACTGCCAAGAAATACACATTTCTTACCCAGGAATTATTGACTATTTAAAATTTTTATAAATAAAAAGCCAACACTTAATCACGGTGTTGGACTTTTTATTAATCAATTAATTTACTAATTACTTAGCAATTTTTTCTTTTACAGATTTAGCAACTGTAAACTTAACAACTTTTTTAGCTGGAACTTTCATTTGTTTACCAGTTTGAGGGTTTCTCATCATTCTAGCTTCACGTTTTCTAAGTTTTAATTTTCCTAAATCACAAATTCTGAATTGACCATTAGATTTAACTTCTTTAATAGCCATTTCATTTAAGCAATTTAAAACATTCTTAACATCTTTAGAACTAACTCCAGTTTGTTCAGAAAGTTTCTTAATGATTTGGTTTTTTGTTAGAGGCTTTGCCATCGTATTTTTTTCTCCTTATTTTTGTATATATTCATTATATACCAATTTTTCTAGCTATTTTATTATTTTTTTAATTACAGTAGCCACAAAAAACTTAGGATTTTTTTCTTTATAAAGTACTTTATATATTTCACTTAAAACAGGTGCATTAATTTTCTTATTAGAAATAATTTTGTATGCTACTTTTGTTGCGTTATAACCCTCAACGGTCTTATTATTTTGAGACAAAGTTTTCTTTAAACCAATTTGTGCAATAGACTTTCCAAAAGAGAAATTTCTTGATTTAGAATCAGTACAAGTTAAATAAATATCTCCAATACCACAGAAATTACTAATTGTTTCAGGTTTACCACCAAGAGATTTAACTATTAAAGAAATTTCTTTTGTTGCTTCTGCTAGCATTGCAGCACGTGTATTAATTGATGTATGTAGTTCATAAGCAAGCCCAAGTGCAATAGCCATAACATTTTTAAGACTACCCATAATTTCTGCACCTTTTTCATCTGTAGTAACAATACATTTAAATGTAGAATTATTGAATAAATTTGCAACATTTCTTGCAAGTTTTTTCTTGGTAGAAACTGCATTAATCATAGTTGCTTGATTGTTGAATACTTCAATTGCAAACGAAGGACCCAGTAAAGAAACAAATCCTTTTGAATAAGGTTTAATTATTTTTTTAATAGCAATTGATCAAACTTCATTAGTCTTAGGATTAAAACCCTTTGCAACATTTATGTAAATTGGTTTATTTGATAATTTAGAAGTAAATTTTTTTAGTGTTGATTCAATGAAAGAACTTGGAACAGCTAACAAAACATATGAAGGCTTAAAAGAAATCACATCTTTTTCGTTTAATGTTGATTTTGGAATAGAGGCCATTTTTTTATTTCCAAAATATTTTGCATTTAAACCTTTTTTAAGATCAGAAATTTCTTTTTTATCAATTCCGTACATTAAAACATCGTGACCATTTTTTAATAAAACGTTACTTAATGCTGTTCCTCATGCGCCTGTACCTAATACTGCTATTTTTGCCATTATCTATCTTTTTTAATTCCTCTTATACGAGAATTCTTGTCCTTAAAATATATTGTAATTGGTATATCTGTAAATCCAAAAGAATTTCTTATTTGATTTTCTAAATATCTAGCATAACTGAAGTGAACATATTTTGGATCGTTTCCAAAAATTACAAAAGTTGGAATTTGACTTTGCACTTGCGTAGCATATGACATATTAAATCTATTTCCTTTGAATTTTGGTGAAGGATTTAAAATTTCAGCTTTTGATAAAACATCATTAAGAATCGATGTGGAAACAGATTTGTGAAGTTGTTCATTAATTTTATTCATTGTTTCAAAAATTTTCTGAATTCTTTGTTTGTTAGCTGCACTAATAAAAACAATTGGTGCTCAAGTTAAATAATGAAATTTACTACGAATCAATTTAGTCATTTCATTCATAGTATTAGTTTTTTTGTTATCAATTTTGTCTCATTTGTTTACAACAATAATTGTAGGGATGTTTGCATCAAACGCAAGACCACCAATAACTTCATCTTGTTCGTTAAAATCTTCACTACCATCAAGAACCAGCAAAATCAAATTAGATCTTGAAATTGCGTCTGCAGTTCTAGATAAAGCAAATTTTTCAACTTGATCTGTTATTCTAGATTTTTTTCTTATTCCAGCTGTGTCAATAATTGTATATTGCTTATTGTTATATTTAAAATTGCAATCAATACTATCTCTTGTAGTACCGGCAATATTAGACACAATTACTCTTTCTTCATTAAGAATGGAATTAACTAATGTTGATTTTCCTACATTTGGTCTACCAATTACGCAGAATTTTGTTTTTTCGTCTTCTTTTTTTATTAAAGAATTATTAATGTTTTTTATTGCTAAATCTAACAAATCTCCAACACCAATACTATGTTCAGCTGAAATGTAATTAGGTTTACCAAAACCTAATGAATAATACATCCTTTCATATTCACCTTGTTTGTTTTCTGATTTATTGACAGCAAGAATAACATTTTTTGCACGATATTTTTTAAGAAGTTTTGCAACATAATAATCATCTTTATTAATTCCGTCTTTTTCGGACACCAAAAATATGATGGTATTTGCTTCTTCAATAGCTAACAAAACTTGTTTTTCAATATTTTGTTGAAACGCCATATTTTCATTTGTTAAACCACCAGTGTCAATTACTGTGAATTTTTTATTTACTCAAGTAGCTTCAGCATAAATACGATCACGTGTTACACCAGGCATATCTGTAACAATAGATTTTTTCTTTAAAATGATTCTATTAAAAAGAGTTGATTTACCAACATTTGGTTTACCAACAATTGCAACCTTAAACATTGTTTACCTCTTTCTTGAATAAATCAATAATTAAATCTGCAGTTTGATCAATTGTTAGATTGTCAGTATTAATTTTAATGCAACCTTCAGTAAATATTAATGGTGCAATCTTTCTATTTGTATCTTGATAATCTCTCTCTTTAAGATCTTGAGTAATTTTTTCCAATGGTTCAATTTGACCCGATTGAAGTCATCTTCTTTTTGCTCTTACTTCTGGACTTGCAGTTAAAAAAATTCTAAGTGTTGCATTTGGTAGTACGACGCTAGTTGTGTCTCTTCCCTCCATTACAGAACTTTGTTTACTAGCGATATCTCTTTGTTCAATTAAACACTTGTCTCTTACAGATTTAAGCAATGCAACCCTACTTGCAAAAATACTAATTTCATTAGAATTAGCAAGTTCGGTAACATCTTTATTATTTAAAAATAACAATGCACCTTGTAATTTAACGTTTGAATTATCTAAAACTTTTTTAACTGCTTGTTCATCAGATAAGTCTGTATTTTTTAATGCAATTGCATAACAACGAAACATTCCACCGGTGTTAATAAATTGAAAACCTAGCTTTTTTGCAACCAATTTTGCAATACAACTTTTTCCACTGCCAGCCGGACCATCTATAGCTATTTGATAAACCAATGAATTATGCATAATAAACAATTTGTAAGATCAAGAAAATAATTAATACAACTAACATTACTAAAGAAGTAATCATACTAATTAAGTAAATAGTTTTAAATGGTTTGCTGACAATTTGTGATTCGTCTAATTCTTCAATTCTATAATTTTGGAATTCCTCATAGATTTTTTTAGATTTGATTAAATCATCAAGTTTATCTATTTGGTCTTTGCTTACTATTTGAAAAGTAGTTCAAGTATTAGAAAGATTCTTTAATTTCTTTTCATAATCGATTATTTGTAAAAAGTTTTTATCTTCTGATAATCACTTATTAGAAATTTTTCCTTTTTCGTCAAGAATTGAAACAAAATCAGAATTTGCTAAATACTCTTCAATTTCCTTTTGAGAAATATTCAATTTCTGGTCATCAATTAAATAGGAAAATTCTTTTAAATTTTCAATTTCTGAATATTTTTTAAGATCAATTGAAATTAGATTTGATAAAGCTGAATTTGTTGAAATATCATTAAGAATTTTTGGATTTAGCTCATCAATCTTAAGTTTGTAATCTTTAATAACTGATGATTCATTTGCTAGTTTGTCTAGCATTAAACCATCATTAAGAATTTCTTGGCGGTATATTTTTCACTTTTCAATTCTTGTTTGCATTATTAAGAATATTAATTATTATTATATTTATAATATATTTCTAAAATGAGTTTATCTAAAAAAAGCAAAATTCCAATATCAAAAAAGCAGAAGATTAATTTTATTTCTGCTATTTTAATTGTTATCGGTTCGTCTATTGGTGCAGGAATTTTCCTAAAAAACAGTGAAGTTTTGGGAAACACTCAAGGAAATATTTGAATGGCAATAATTGCTTGAATTATTGCAATATTTGCCATCATATGTCTAGGATTATGTTTAACAGAATTATGCTCGGCATCTACTAAAAACAAACTGGGCATTATTGGTTGAATTAAGACTTTTTGCAACGAATATTTATACCAAAGTGGTAAAAAATTTATGGCTTATCTATATTTGCCAATAAACTTTTTTATCATGCCGTTTTATGCTGTCATGACAATTCAAGAAGCATTTCCGAATTCGATATTTGCCAATCTTGATTGATATTATGTTGCATTAATATCATTAGCGATTTCGGTTTGATTTATTTTCACATCTGGTTTGTCTTCAAAAATGACAAATATTCAAAATTGAATTATTACAGTAGTTAAATTTTTGCCTTTAATCTTTGCTGCAATTATAGGCTATGTTTATTATGCAGATACTGGTACAATAAATGAAATTTCATATGTAAAACCAGCAACACCATTATTTAATGAATTAAATCCTGTGTTAGGTATTTTTATTTCAATACCATCTATATTTTTTGTCTTTGATGGTTTTTATAGTACTGCTGGTCTTCAAACAGAAATGAAAGAACCTAAAAAAACATCTAATGCAATGTTAATTGGATTGTTATGTGTTTCTACAATTGATTTATTAATTTCAATATCGTTAATGATCAGTGGTCAAGGATCATTATCAGGATTATCACAATGATTTGAACAAAAACATTGTTTACCATTGTTACAAACAATGCAAATTATTGTTGCGTTTGGTATATTTGGAATCATTAATGGTTTTTGTTTGTATTCTAGTAATTTCTATGAAGATTTAGCTGCAAACAATGACATTATTTTTGCAAGATTTTTCAAAGAAAAATTAAAACCAAATTCACATGTTGTTGGTTGTTTTTATTCGTTTACCTTATTCTTTCTTTTATTTTGAGTATGTACACTAATTGGTAGTCTTGGATACATTGATACAAATAATTATTTTGGTTTGGGTATTGGATACACTTTAGCTACAAGCAAACTATATTCATTTGTTGATTTAATGGCAAACTGAACATCAGTTTTAGCATTTGCTTGCATTGTAGTTGGAATTATTGGAGCGCTAAGAAATAAAAAGACAAAAATAATTAAAACATGTAATGATAAAAACTTTAATTGGGCTTCATGAGTAACAATTATCATTGTTGGTTATAGTTTAGTAATGATTGTTATTCAAACATTTACCAATTTAGGTTTAGTCTTATATTATGTAGGTAACAATATGTATGATGATAAAACTACGGAAATTGAATCATTAGTTGGAACAGTCATGACGGTCGTTGTTTTATTTTTATTCCTTAGTGTTATGTTCATTCCAACAAATAAAACTAAATATAATTTAGTTAAGTATGAAAATAAGTAAAGTAAATATTGTTACTAATAAAGAAATATTTTTTGGGAATGTAACAATTGAAAAAGGTAAATTTAGTAACATACAAAAGTTATCTTCTAAACCGTCAACAAAGGCCAAATTCTTATTACCTGGTTTTATTGATTCTCATACCCACGGCGGATATGGATGAGATTTTAATCAACTTGCAAAAAATGATTTTAAAAATGTTGATAAATACTTACAAAACGTTGTAAGTGAAGGTGTAACAACCGTTATTGGTACAACTGTAACTTGTTCAAAAAAAGACTTGAATTCTATATCAAAAAATTGGAAGAAGTTTTTTGAAAAAGATCAAAATAAAATAGTTGCCGGTTGATACATTGAAGGACCATTTATTTCTAAAGAAAAAAAGGGTGCTCACGATGCGAAATTAATCACTCCAATTGATTTGAAGTTTTTAAATCAGATTAAAAAGCAAAATAACTTTATTAAAATATTAGCGGTTGCGCCAGAAGTCAAAAATAATTTAAATTTAATATCAAAAATCTCAAAAGATTTTATTGTTTCAATTGGACATTCAAATTGCAGTGCTGATATTGCGTTAGAGGCTATGGTAAATGGAGCAAAACGAATTATTCATTTATATAACCAAACGTCAAAATTTGATCATAGAAACCCTGGAATTGTTAATATGGCTTTTCTTGATACCCAGATTTATTGTGAATTAATTTCTGATGGTTTTCATGTAGACAAATTGGTTCTTAAAAATACTTATGATATCGTTAAATCAGATAGAATAATCATCATTACGGATTCGTTATCATGCAAAGGGTTACCAAATGGTAATTACAAATTAGGAACATTAAATACTTACAAAACTGATGAAATAGTTAGATTAAAATCAGATGATACAATAGCTGGATCTATTAAGCCGTTTAACAAGCAAGTTCAAACTTTCTTGCAAGCAACTCATTGTAATATGATAGAACTTGCAAAAATGTCTAGTTTAAATGCTGCTAAGTCAATTGGACTTGATAACAAAATAGGTATAATTAAAAAAGATTATTTAGCTGACTTTATAATTGTTGATTCAAAAATTAATATATGTGAAACATACAAAGAAGGAAAATTAGTTTATAAAAATAGAGGTATCAAATGCTAAATTTATTTAAGAAAAAATATACAGTTAAATTATTTGTTTGTAAAGATGAAGAAGAGATCGCAGAAAAATCATCAAAAATTTTTATTGATCAAATATCATCTAAGCCAAATTCTATATTAGGTTTGGCAACCGGTTCATCACCTGTACCTTTGTATAAAAAACTTATTAAGGCAAACAAAGAAAAAAAGATTTCATTTGAACAAATAAAAACTTTTAATTTGGACGAATATATTGGTTTATCAAGCGATTATATTGATCAATCTTATAAATCTTTTATGAATGAAAATTTATTCAAGAGTGTGAATATTTCTCTTGCTAACACTCATTTTCCTTATAAAAAAAATTGTGAAAAATATGATAAAGAAATTAAAAATGCTGGTGGTATTGATTTACAAGTCTTAGGATTAGGCGTGAATGGTCACATAGCATTTAATGAGCCGGGAACAAAATTAAGCGCTAAGACTCATGTAGTAAAAATCACTAAATCTACAAAGGAAGCCAATGCTAGATTTTTTGATGGCGATGTATCAAAAGTTCCTAGCGAAGCAGTTACTATGGGGATTAAAACAATTTTATCTGCAAAAAAAATAGTTTTAATTGCTACAGGTCCTAAAAAAGCAGAAGCTATTGCAAAATTATTTGCAAACAAATACGATCCAAAATGACCTTGCACATCATTGCTATTTCACAAGGATGTTAGTGTTTTTGTTGATTACCAAGCGGCTTCAAAAATTGTTAATAGTTAGATATTTAACAAAGAATTTACAAAAACAATTAAATCATTACATTGTCTAGGAAAAAGTATTTGTATTTTGTTTTGAAAATTTTTATTAATTTCAAGAATGTTTGTAAAATTTTCGATATCTTTTTCTTGAATCAATTTATAGTTTCTAATTTTTTTGTGATTACTAGCAACTACATATAAATAAATAACATCATTTAAAAGTGACGATAAAATATTATCAAGATTTTTTTTTGAATTTTTATATCAGAATGTTTTCATAAAAATATTATTAATATTTTTATTGTTAAAAAGACTAGAGACAAAACTTACATCTTTTGGTTGAATGAAAGG
>CAMWQH010000019.1 GCA_947176435.1 uncultured Mycoplasmataceae bacterium | reverse complement strand
AGAAAAAATCAATGCTAATTTAACATTAAAAAACTTTTTAATTTCAGTTCCGCTGATTACTACTGATGATGGTCTAATTATTTTTCAATATTTTAATAATACAGAACTTCAAGAATTAAAGAGAAATGAAGTTTTATTAAAAAACTTTTTTAATAGTTTTGGTTTAAAGTGCACAAGAGTTGATTATGAATTAGACAAAGAAAGACAATCAGTCGAAATTACAAAACAAAAAAAATTAGAAAAAATAATTAATGACCAAAAATCTTCTTTACCAGATTCATTAGCAGCAGTAAGAAAAGATAACGAAATTGGTAACGCAAGAGTTACTCCTATTAGAGATCTTGTTCCTGAATTAAGATTTGCAGTTATTAGTGGAGAAGTTTTCGAAAAGAAAGTCTCAAGCACAAGAAAAGGTATATCAATTTATCATTTTTCCATTACTGATTATGATAGTGCAATAACCATAAAGGCATTTGCAGGAAAATCAAATAATTCATTTAGAAAGTCCAATTTACCAGAGCAATATCTAGATAGTATAAAAATTGGTGATTGAGTTAAGACAAAAGTTGATTTGCAAATTGATTCATATGCTGGTAACGAACTCACTGGATTAGTGCAGAAAATTCAGCAATGTAAAAAGAATGACGAACTTATTCATAAAGATAATGCAATTAAAAAGCGTGTTGAATTATTAGCAAGAACTAAGATGTCAGCTTTTGATGGTTTAATTAATCCAAATGAGTTAGTGAAAAGATCAAAAGAATATGGTTGAGATGCAATTTCTGTAATTGATAGATATGATGTCCAATCTTTTCCGGATGCAATGTCAGCTTCATCAAAGTTGAATCAAAAAATAATTTATGGTGTTGAAGTAGATAAATTAGATAAACAAATTCAACTTGTATTAAATCCTACAAAACAAAAGATATCTGAAGCAACGTATGTTGTTTTTGACTTAGAAACTACAGGTTTATTTAACGAATATGAAGATATTATTGAATTTGGTGCAGTGAAAGTTCAAAATGGTATGATAGTTGATACCATTGACATGTTTATAAAACCATCTAAACCACTGCCGTCGAAAATTGTTGAATTAACACACATTACTGATGCAATGCTTGAAGATGCGAAAAATATTAAGCAGGCGTTAAAAGAAATTGTTGCATGAATAGGTGATTCTGTACTTATAGCACACAATGGTATTAATTTTGACTATAGATTCTTAAATAAGAAATTAGTTCAAAATGGGTTTGAACCAATTAAAAACACTTTAATAGATACTTTACAATTATCTCGTACTCTGCATAAAGATTTGTTTAAACATACATTGGGGGCAATTTGTAGAAAATACAAAATTGAGTATAGTGATGAAATTGCTCACCGTGCTGATTTTGATGCAGAAGTATTGAATAAAGTTTGAAATATTTTTCAACATATTTTAAAAGAACAAAATATTTTAACAATAGACCAAATTAATACATTACAGTCTGAAGAATTGTATTCAAGACAATTTAGAACTTATGCAAACTTATATGTTAAAGACCAGCCTGGTATTAAGGAAATTTATAAAATAGTTTCTTATTCTTTTACAAAAAATTTATTCAGTAATCCAAGAGTTTTTGCTAATGAAATTGATAAAGTTAGAAATAATTTAATAATTGCTTCTTCACCAACTGAAGGTGAAGTTTGAGATAACGCTTTAAATGGACTTGATAGTGAATTAGAAAAAGCAATTTCGTATTATGATTACATATTTGTAGCTCCACCTGCCAATCTTTTAAATGAAATTGATAACAATAACATATCACCAAATAATGTTAAAAAAACAATTAAAAAAATCATACAAACCGCAAAGAAATTAAACAAAAAAGTTGTTGCTGTTAGTGATGCTCACTATTTAGATAAAACAGATCAAGTAGCATATAAAATCTATGTAAATAGTAAGTTACTTGGTGGCAAAAGACATAGATTTTATAGATATGGTAGTTCAACAACTGAAGTTATTCCAGATTTGCATCTTAGAACAACAGAAGAAATGTTGAATGAATTTGCTTTTTTACAAGATAAACAATTAATTAATGAAATAGTAATTGATAATTCCATTGAATTTTCTAATTCAATTTCTAATGATATCAAACCTCTTAAAAAAGGATTATTTGCTCCAAAAATCGCTGATGCAACAGAAAAACTTCAAGCAATTGTTTGAGAGAATGCAAAAAAAATATATGGCGATCCATTACCAGAATTAATTGATAAAAGAATAAAAAGAGAATTAGATGGAATTGTAAGCAATAATTATGGAATTATTTATTGAATCTCTCATTTATTAGTTAAAAAATCATTAGATGATGGTTATCTAGTTGGTTCAAGGGGTTCTGTTGGTTCTTCGTTGGTTGCTTACCTTTCAAATATTTCAGAAGTTAATCCTTTGCCTCCTCATTATTTATGCCCTCATTGTAAAACTAGTATATTCAATAATAATGTTGATGATGGATATGATTTACCGCAAAAACTTTGTCCTAAATGTGGACAACCAATTTCTGGTAATGGTCATAATATACCGTTTGAGACCTTCTTAGGTTTCCGTGGAGAAAAGGTGCCTGATATTGATCTTAATTTTTCTGGGGAATATCAACCAAGAGCTCATGAATTTATTCGTGAAATGTTTGGTAAAGAACATGCGTTTAGAGCGGGAACAATTGCTACTGTTGCTTCAAAAACAGCATATGGTTATGTAATGAATTATTTTGAAGAGGCACAACTTGAAAACCCACCAAGACAATCAGAAGTTAATTGAATAGTTAGTAAATGCGTAGATGTTAAAAGAACAACAGGACAACATCCGGGAGGAATTATTATTGTTCCAAAGGAAATGGATATTTTTGATTTTTCTCCATATAACTATCCAGCTGATGATAAAACTCAAAGTTGGTTTACATCACATTTTGCATTTGAAAATCTTCATGATAACTTACTAAAATTTGATATTCTTGGCCATGATGATCCTACGACTTTAAGAATGTTGCAAAATATTACAAACATTGATCCAAAAACAATTCCTTTTCATGATGAAGCAGTAATGCAATTATTTAGTTCATTAGATTCACTAAATATTAAATCAGAGGACTTCTTAAATCAGAAAGTTGGTTCAATAGGTTTACCAGAATTTGGAACAGGTTTTGTTAGAGAAATGCTATGTGCAACTAAACCAAAAACTTTTGCTGATTTAGTTAGAATTTCAGGATTATCACATGGAACAGATGTTTGACTAGGTAACGCAGAAGATTTGATTTCTAAAATGAACATGACATTATCTGATGTAATTGCCTGTCGTGATGATATTATGGTTTATTTAATCAATAAAGGTGTTAATCCTTCTATTGCTTTTGAAACAATGGAAAGCGTTAGAAAAGGTAAAAAGATTCCTGAAAAATACATTGATGAGTTACATAAAGCAAATGTGCCACAATGATATTTGGATTCATGTAATAAAATTAAATATTTATTCCCTAAAGCCCATGCAACTGCTTATGTTATCATGGCATGAAGAATTGCGTGATTTAAAATACATTATCCTTTAGCTTTTTATGCTGCATATTTTAGCATTAGATGTGAAGTTTTTGATATTCCTACAATAATTTCAGGTATTGAAGTTATCAAAGAAAAAATTATTGATATTAAGAAAAGATTAAATGATAAAACTACTAAAAAGACTGTTACAAACAAGGAAAAAGATTTAGTTCCTGTATATGAAGTTGCTCTTGAAATGTATTTAAGAGGATTTAAAATTAAGAAGCCTGATTTAAACAAATCATTAGCTAAACATTTTGTAATAGATGGGAATAGTATAATTGTTCCATTTAACAAAATAGATAAATTAGGTGATGTTGGTGCGGAATCAATAGTTAACGAAAGAAACAAACGTCCTTTTGCATCAAAAGAGGATTTGATGTCTCGTGCAAAAATTTCTAAAACAATTTTAGAAACATTAGAAATAATGGGTGTCCTTGATGAATTGCAAGAAGACAATCAATTATCTTTGTTTTAAAATAATCATATTAAACTATTAAATGTTGTTATAATATAACAAACATCAAGGAGGAAGTTGGTTTAACTAACTTCCTTCTTTTAAATAAAAAGGAGAAAAAAATGAATAATATAAATGTTGAATTAATCAACAATATAAAATTAATTGCTGATGAAAAAAGAATTCCTCGTGACAATGTTTCTGATGCGTTAAAAGATGCAATTACCAAGGCTTATGTTAAGGAATATCCCGAAACTGTAGTAGAAGTAATTGTTGATATCGATAATAAAAAATTAGAAGTTAACAAACTTTTAAAAGTTGTTGAACCATATGATGATTTTAATGACTATTGCGAAATTCTTTTAGAAGATGCAAAGAAAATTAATGAAAATGTAAATGTTGGTGAAGAAATTAAAGAACCAATCGATTTATCTAAATTAGATCGTTCTGTAGTTTTACATATTTTGCAAATATTTAAGAGCAATATCACCATTCAATCTAATGTTCAAGTTTTTAAAGAATGAAAAGAAAAACTTGGGACAGTAATTCAGGCAGAAGTAGAAAAAGTTGATTCAAGATCAGGTTTTGTTGTTGTAAACTTAGGTACAACTTTTGGTTTCTTATCTAATTCTGAAAAAATCCCTGGAGAAACATTAATCCCTGGTCAAAAATATAGTTTTTATATTAAAGATATAAAAGAACAATCTAAAGGATGACCAATTATTCTATCTCGTGCAGATGTTGGATTAGTTAAATATTTTTTAAATCTTCAAATTCCTGAAATTCAAGAAAAATTAATTGAAATAAAAGATATCGCTAGAATTGCTGGTTTTAAAACTAAAGTTTCTGTAATCTCTCACAGACCTGGTATTGAACCAGTAGGAACTGTAATAGGTGTAAGAGGATCAAGAATTAAAACTATAAGCGAACAAATTAATAACGAGAAAATTGAAGTAATTGAATATACAGATGATTTTTCTAGATATATTATTAATGTTTGTTCTCCTGCTGAAATTGCAGGTGTTAAATTAGAAGAACCTAAAAAACCTACAGATAAGAGAAATGTAATTTTAGTATGCAAACCAGAAAAACTTGCTCTTTTAATCGGAAAACACGGAAATAACGTTAAGTTAGTTTCAAAAATGCTAAATGCAGATGTTGAAGTTAAAACAATTAAAGATGCAAGTGAAGAAGGACTAGAATACCAAAGAATTGATATGAAGTCTTTAAAACAACGTACATTTGACAGCACATTTAATAAATATCAATCAAATAATGATGTTTTAAACAAATTTGATACTTGAAAAGTTGACTTATCTGATTTAAATAATTTTAAGACACCAAATCAACACACAAAATCTTCTCACAAAGAAGATAAACAAGAAGAAGACAAAGCTGAATAGTTTCTTTCTTTTCAATTTTAATTTTCATATATAAGGAGGTAAAAAATGAAAAAGAATTTTAAAAACTTTAAGAAAAATGATACAAGACAAAATATTGACTTAAAGTCTCAATTCAAAAAAGTAGACACAGGAATTAAAAATGGTGTTTTCATTTTTTCATCTCCTTTGACTGTTGAAGAATTTTCTAAGAAAATTAATAAACCAGTTTCTGACATTCTTAAATATTTTTTCTTAAAAGGAAAGATGCTGAATTTAAATACATTATTATCAGAAGACCAAATGGGTGAATTGTGTTTAGAATTTAACTATGATTTTCAAAAGCAAGTTTCGATTGATGAAACTAATATTTTAGAAAATTTAAATATTAAAGATGACCCATCAAAATTAAAACCACGCCCACCTGTAGTTACAATTATGGGTCATGTTGATCATGGTAAAACAACATTACTAGATTACATCAGAAAAACTCATGTAGTTTCTGGTGAAGCAGGTGGTATCACACAACATATTGGTGCATATCAGGTTGAATATAAAAATAAAAAAATCACATTCATTGATACTCCTGGTCATGAAGCATTTACGGAAATGAGAGCACGTGGAGCAAATGTTACTGATATTGTTGTTTTAATTGTTGCTGCAGATGATGGAATTAAGCCACAAACAGAAGAAGCAATTGATCATGCAAAGGCCGCTGGAGTTCCAATTGCTGTATTTATAAATAAAATTGATAAACCTGCTGCAAACCCAGATTTAGCAATGTCACAACTGTCTGAAAAAGGATTAACAGCTGAAGAATGAGGTGGAGAAACAATCACAATTAAAGGTTCAGCTCTTAAAGGAACAAATGTTTCAGATTTACTAGAGAATATTCTATTAATTGCTGAAATGAATGAGTACAAGGCAAACCCTGATCGTTTAGCAACTGGTGTTGTTTTAGAATCAAAACTTGATAAGGGACTAGGTCCAGTTGCTACAGTTTTAGTACAAAACGGTACTTTAGCTAAAGGAGATTTTATCATTATTGGTGGAGTTTATGGTCGAGTAAGAATTATGCTTGATGAAAATAATAATGAAGTAAAAGTTGCAATGCCTTCTCAACCAGTTAAAGTTGTTGGTATAAACGATGTTCCTGCTGCTGGAGACCGTTTTGTAGTTAGCATCAATGAAAAAGATGTAAAAGACATTGCTGCAAAAATTAAAGCAAATGAAAAATTAAAACAATTTCAATTTGATCAAGAGATGCACAAAAACTCAGAAGGTAAAAAATTACTTAATGTAATTTTAAAAACCGATGTTCATGGTTCACTTGAGGCAATTAAAGGAATGGTGTCTAAGGTTGATATACCAGGTACTAAACTTACACTTGTAAGAACGGCTGTTGGCGGTATTAGTGAATCTGATGTTCAATTAGCAAAAGCTTCAAATGCTATTATTATTGGATTTAATATTAAACCATCAAGAAACATTAAAGATATAGCAGATGCGCAAAAAGTTAAAATTTATTTCTTTGATATTATTTATAAACTAAAAGAATCTCTTGAGAAATTATTAACTGGTACATTAGATCCAATAATGGTTGAAGAAGAAACCGGCGAGGCTGAAGTTAAACAAATTTGACACCATTCCCAAGTTGGAACAATTATTGGATGTCAAGTATTAAATGGTGAAATTAATAGAAATGATAAAGCTCGTGTTTTAAGAGATGGAGCAGTTATATGTAAAACGGGTATTAGTTCAATGAAACATTTGAAAGAAGTTGTTAATAAGATTACAACAGGCATGGAAGGTGGTATTGTATTAGAAAAATACAATGACATTAAAGTTGGTGATATTATCCAAACATACAAAGTTGTTCAAAAAGTGTTGGGAGAATAGTATATGTCATATGCAAACCATAAGCATGAAAAAATTGAATCAGAAATTCTTAATAACTTAAATCATGCATTGAAAAATTTAATTAATGATAAATTATTAAGAATGTCATGCTTTACACATGTTAAATTGCTTGATGATTATTCGAAAATAATTGTTAGTGTTGATTATTATGATGGAAAAATGTTAGATAAAGTGGTTGAACAACTTAATATTGCAAAAGGTGTTTTTCGTGATCAACTTGCTCACAATATGAATATTAGAAAAATTCCTGATATTTTGTTTGAAAAAGACATGACTATTCAAAATTCTTTAAAAATTGATGAATTAATAAATGAAATTCACAATAAAGAAAAATAGTAAATAAATATATATTTAGATTAAAATTAATAATTGTATGGAAGACAACAAAGAAACAAAATTAAAAATTGAACCAGATTCTAATGATATTAACCAAAACGTTGGTAGTTTTTCTAAATCTGTAGTTCCTGCGATTACAGACCCCGAAAAGGCTCCAGTAACTACTAAAAAAGTTAGTGCTGATCAACCGGAAGAATCTCCAGAAATAAATTTTGAAAAATTTTCTAAAACAAAAAAGAAAAAGGGGTTTAAGGCTGCAACCACATCTTTAGGTGTCAAAGTAGAAGGTTGATTATCTAATGGTAAAAAATTAGCACTTATTTGATCTATTATCTTTTTAGCTATTGCTGTTTTGTATGCTTTTCAAATCTTCTATATTATTGAAGCAGATAAACTACTAAAAAATATTAATGGTGGACCATTAGCTTTCAAAACTGCGCATGATACTTTGTTTGCAGGAATGGTATTATCTTATATCTCGATTATTCTTCCAACTTTACCTTTATTATTTTTAATAACTTCTTGATTTATTGGAATTAATGGGGTGTATTATTCAAGAATATTCCACTATATATTTTGATCAATATTATTATTCTGTTTATTACTATTAGTTGTTGATTCTTGTTGTTGTTGAATTGAATTTGCTGATTCTTGATCATTCAATTCATACCACAAACCTAGTTAATAAAATCTCGAGTAATCTTGAGATTTTATTTTTGGTTATAGTCTTTTAATAGGTCTTTATTATTTTTTTCGTTAAACCACAATTTAGATTGTTTTCCGTTTAATAGTGAGATCAAGAAATTTTCATAACTCATTGAAAATTTTTTATTTTTATAAAAGTTTTCATCTAAAAATTTTTTCATATAAGTTCTTTCGGTTGTTCCATCAATAGGACAATCTTTTTCTATAATTGGTATTTTTTGTTTTTTTGCTTCCTTGATAATTACTTGTTCTCTAATAAGGCAAAAAGGACGAATTAAAGTCATATTAGTTCTATCAAAATAATTTTTAGGATTAAAAGTAGCAATTCTTCCTTCATGAATCATATTCATGAAAAGAGTTTCTATTGCATCATCAGCATGATGCGCCATTGCTATCTTGTTACATTTCAACTTTTTTGCTTCTTTAACTAAAATGGCTTTTTTTAACTTAGCACATAACGAACATTGAATTACGCCTTTTTTCTTTTTTGTTAAAAGGATTTCGTTCATATTAGACTCAACAAGTTTAAAATTTACTTTTTTTGATTTTAAAAAAGATTCGTATTTTGAATAATCTAATTTGGGGAATAAATTCATTTTTATATGGACACCATAAATTCTTATATCTCAATTAAATTTGTTCTTTACATATTGTTTATATAAATTAAGAGCAAGTAATAAGAGAGTAGAATCTTTTCCACATGAAACTCCAACACAAATTTTGTCATTATTTTTTATTAAATCAAAAACTTTATTTGATTTTATGATTCCACCAACTAGCTCTCTCATATATTAAAAAAATTATAATGCTAAGTATGATAATATAGAAATGATATATTTTATATATGCAAATAGACAAAAACGTATTTTGTGTTAATAAACCAAAAGGTTGAACTTCTAATGATGTAGTTCAATTTATTAAGAAAAAATTTGGTTTTAAAAAAGTTGGACACGCAGGAACATTAGACCCCAATGCAACAGGTGTTTTGGTTATTGGAATTAATAACGGAACAAAAGAATTAAGCAAATTAATACTTGACAATAAAACATATATAGCAGAAATTCAACTTGGTATATCAACAGATTCGTATGATATAACAGGAAAAATTATTGAAAAAAAACAAGTTAAAAAAGTTACAAAAGAAAATATTTTAGAAACAATAAAGAAAAACTTTTTGCAAGAATATTATCAATATCCTCCTAAATTTTCTGCAATTAAGGTGAATGGTAAAAAATTATATGAATATGCTAGAAAAAACCAAGAAGTTGAAATTAAACCACGTCTTGTTAAAATTAA
>CAMWQH010000018.1 GCA_947176435.1 uncultured Mycoplasmataceae bacterium | reverse complement strand
GTATATATATTCCGTTGATGGTAAATTAGTTATGAAAACAATCACAAAAAAAGAAATTCAAGAAATTGCAAACATCTATTATTTTGGTTTAGATGGTGAATTTTTAGATGCTGTTTACAATGATTTTTGTAAATTCTTGAATAATCTTGAAGTACTTAATACTATTAATACTGATAATGTAGAACAAACTGATTATTGTACTAGTCAATCATACAATCAATTAAGAAAAGATGTTCCAGAAATTGTAAAGGATCCTGAAGAATTTACAAAAAATGCTAAAAAAAAGTCTCAAAAATATATTCTAGTTAAATAATGAAACCATCAATAATTTTAAAAAATCACGAAAATTTAAAAACAGGTAAAACAACTGTTGATTTTTTAATTTCTGAATGTAACAAAAAAATGCATCAATGCAAAGACACTAATTCTGTTATTACAGAATGTTGTGACGCTCCTAAAGATTTTAAATTAAGTGATAATTTATTATCTGGTTGTATTTATTCATTAAAAGACAATATATCTACTAAAGGTATTCGAACAACAGGAGCATCTAAGTTCTTAAATGACTATATTCCACCATATAGTGCAACGATATACGAATTATTAAAGTCTTCTGGTGCGATATTAACTTCTAAAAATAACTTAGATCAGTTCGGTATGGCTGGTACTGGAATTCAAACACCTTATGGATATGTAAAAAATATTCTCGATAAATCAAGAATTGCTGGAGGTTCTTCTTCAGGATCAGTTAATTTAGTAGCTAGTGGTATAGTTGATTTTGCTATTGGTACAGACACTGGCGATTCAGTAAGACGCCCTTCATCGTTCTTGGGTGTAGTTGGTTATAAACCCTCATATGGTTTGATTTCACGTTATGGAATCCTTCCGTATGCTCCAAGCTTAGATCATGTTGGAATCATTACAAGAACAGTTACTGATGCAGCAATTGTTGCTGACCAAGTATGTCAATTTGATTCAAAAGACTATACTAGCCAAAAACTTGAACATAATTTTTATAAAAACTTAAAAGTTTTAAAAGGTATGAAAATTTCTGTTATTAAAGGAATAGAAAATGGAATTTTACCAAATGAAAGAAAAATATATCTTAATGTTGTTGATAAATTAAAAGAAAATGGTCACACCGTAGTTGAAAAAGAAGTTGATATTAAACTTCTTAATGCAATCGGAGTAACTTATCAAATTATTAGCAACGTTGAAGGACTAAGTTGCTATGCTTCATTTACAGGAGTTCCTTTTGGAGCAAATGAGGGTGGTCAAGAATATAAAGATTTAATCTTTAAAAACAGAAATAAATACATTAACAACCAAGTTAAGAAAAGAATGTTAATGGGTGCTTATGTAACTTCAAGAGATAATTTTAAATCTATTTATGTTAAAGCAAAAAAGGTAAGAACTCTATTAATAGAGTTAACGAATAAACTAATGGATGATGTTGATGGTTTATTAATCCCTTCTGCTTCATTTGTTGCTCCAACATTAGAAGATACATTTGCAGATACTGTAAAAACTTCACATGCAGACGACTGCTTAATTTTAGCAAATTTTGCTGGAACTCCATCCATCACTATTCCTGCTGGAAATTACAATGGATTACCATACGGTATTAACATAAATTGTAAACAAAAACAAGATCAAACTATGTTTGATATTGCTGCAACAATAGAGACTATTTTGGAGGGCAAAAATGAATAATTTTAGACCTACTATCGGTATTGAAGTTCATATAGCTCTTAACACTAAATCAAAGATGTTTTCACCATCTAAAAATTTACATAATGATCCAGTCAATACTAACATCAATGAAATTGACTTAGCACTTCCAGGGGTTATTCCTAGCGTTAATGAAGGTGCAGTTATAAAAGCAATTCAATTAGCAAAAGCATTAAATATGAAAATAGATCAAAACATTAGATTTGATCGTAAAAATTATTTTTATCAAGATTTACCAAAAGGTTTCCAAATCACTCAACAATTTTATCCAATTGGTACAATTGGATCTATTAAGATTTCTAATAAAACTATTGGTGTAGAAAGAATTCATATGGAAGAAGATACTGCTAAACAATTAGTTGTTGGTGAACATTTATGTTTGGATTACAACCGTGCCGGTGTTCCTTTAATCGAGGTGGTGTCTAAACCTGATATTCATTCAGCAAAAGAAGCATACGAATATTTAACTCAATTAAAAAGAATTGCGGCATTCTTGAATATTTCAGACGCAAAAATGGAAGATGGTTCACTACGTGCTGACGTAAATGTATCTGTTGCTCCTGTTGGTGCAGA
Source organism: uncultured Mycoplasmataceae bacterium (assembly GCA_947176435.1). Classification (GTDB taxonomy): domain Bacteria; phylum Bacillota_I; class Bacilli_A; order Mycoplasmatales; family Mycoplasmoidaceae; genus Malacoplasma_A. The sequence goes on along the minus strand of CAMWQH010000018.1, from coordinate 7,364 downwards.
AGAACTTGGAACAAAGGTTGAAATTAAAAACATCAACTCATTTAATAATGTTATGAAAGCGATTGATTACGAAATCAATCGTCAAACTAAATTACTTCTTACTAATGAATTAGTAAATCAAGAAACAAGAAGATGAGATGATGTTTCTAAAACAACAGTATTTATGAGAAGTAAATCAAATGCAGTCGAATACTGTTATTTTACAGAGCCAAACATTCTAGCTATTAAACTTGATAACAAATTTGTTTTTGATGCTATCAATTCAATGAACAAGACACCAGATGTTATTACATCTGAATTAAAAGAGTTAAAAGTAAATGATAAATTAATTAATCAATTACTAGACGACTTTAGTTTATATTCTGTTTTCAATAAAGTTGCTAATGCAACTAAAGATTCTTCTCAAGCGGTTACATGAATTGTTATTGAACTTGTTGCTTTATTGAAAAAACAAAACAATTCTATTGAATCAATAAATGATTCAATTATTAATAACATTATTGAAATGATTAAATTATTAAACAATGGTGATATTAACGGTAAACAAGCTAAAACTATTTTCGAAAAAATAGTTACCGAACAAAAAAAACCAAGAAAATTAATTGATGAATTAGGATTTAAACAAATTACAGATGAAAAAGTAATTGAAAAACATTTACAAGATATTATTTCAAAAAATAAGAGCATGTTAGATCAATATAAAGAACGTCCAGAAAGAGTTGAAAAGTTCTTTATTGGTCAATTAATGAAAGAAACCAAAGGGCAAGCAAACCCTGTGGTTTCTATGAAAGTTTTTAAAAAAATAGTTGGTTAATTTACTTACCTAACATGTAAGTTCAATGGTTAGCATCTAGCGCAGTATGTTCGATCAGATACTGATAAAGAACTTGTGATGACACTGCGTTAGTACCGAAGAAACAATTACACCTTTGGGATTGGTGTTATTTACACCAACAAAATCAAAAGTATATTCATTAACACGTAAATCAGATGTATTGGTTAGACCGATATATTCTATAGTTTTTAAATTATGAAAACAGTTGTAAAAGTTTTGCGCTTCTGAAAAATCAATACTTGGATTTTGAAAAATAACTTTTTCTACATTTTCACATTTAGTTATTTTGTATTTATTAAGATTGAATACAAATAATAAAATATTTAAAAATAAATAATGCCTATAATAATTTATTATGTCTAAGACTTACTTTATTGGACACCGTGGTGTACCTTCTGATAAAAATGTGTTAGAAAACACAATTGAATCTTTTAATTTAGCTGCAAAGAGTGCTCACGATGGTATAGAAACAGATATTTGACCAACGGTTGATCATAAATTAGTTTGTTGTCATGATCGAAGACCATTTAAATTTTCTTTTAAAAAGATTTATGATTTAAAACTTAAACAAATTCAAAAAAAGAGCTTACACGGTTCTATTGACTATCCTAGAAACAGTCCTGGTGCATTTTACAAGGGATTAAGATGGAAAAAGAATAAAGCTCCAACATTTTTACAATATTTAGATATTTGTAAACAAAATAATAAATTGGCACTTGTTGAACTAAAAAATGACAAACAATGAAGTGAAGACCAAAAAGGTATTTGAACTTACGAAAATATCGATGCAATCATTGATGATGTAAATAAATCTGGATATTCATATCAAAAAATATGGTTCATATCTCTAGATAATGATTTATTAATGGCATTTAAGAAACGTTTCCCATTTGTTCAAATAATGATTATTGTTGATCCAAACAACAAAATTAAGGAATATAGAGATCCTAAATATTTCCTTGATCGTAATTATTCAATAGACATAGGTGATTTTGAGTCTAAATCAACAAAAGATTGAGGAATTAAGATTGATCAAAAAATAATTCAAGATTTTCATAATAAAAATCTATTTGTAGGTGGATGAACAATTAATGAACCAGAAAGGGTGAAATCTCTTGTAGCTTTAGGGATTGACTTTATTACTTCTGATTACATTATTAAATAAATGGAATTGATCCAATTGCAAATATTCCTCCAAAACAACTTAAAGTTTTTAATAATTTATTTTTCATAATTTCTTCTCTTATATCATATATCATATTTATACTCGTTTTTTTGCAACAAAATTATGAAAAGTAGCATAAAAATGTACCCAAATTAGTTTGAGTACATTATTCTAAAATAATAATTTATGTAATATAAATTATTTAGCCGGTTCTCAACCATCTCCACTTGGAAAACTACCTTTTGTTTTAATTCAATCTAATATTTCTTGTGAAGTAATTAATGGATTTAAAGATTTAACATTTCCAGATGAATTAATATTCATAAATACACTATCGCTAACAATGATAGAAGTTTGATAATCATTAGGTAAATCTCAACCGATATAATTTAGTGATCGACAATTCATAAAAGCTTGTTGGTTAATTGTTGTTAGCCTACTTGGTAAATTTATAGAAGTTAAGTTTAGTGCTCCATTAAAAGCGTTATTTCCAATTGTTGAACAATTAGATCCTTTAGCAAAAGTTAAATTTTCAATAAATGATGGAATGATTGATCCAGAACCATTATAAAAAGCATTATTAGTAACACTTTTTATATTAGCTGGAATTCATATAGTATCACACACATCTTCATATTGAGACAAATCAACACCTTCTTTAAATCCTTGCAAAATTCCGTCATCACTTATGTTATAAACGCTCTCTGGTAAAGCAGCTTTTCAAGTTTGTGGTAACCCCCCATTACTTTGTAAATATTGAAGCAATTTATCACTATCATATCCGTCAATTGGATTAGTTACAATAACTGTTCCTTTAGAAGAAACATCTATGAAAGAAGAATTGATTAGACTAGTATTACCGTTTCAAGCATTTCATGTGATGCTACTTAAGTTAGGGCAATCTGAAAAAGTTTGAATACCTAAAGATGATAAATTACTTGGTAAAGATATTGAAGTTAATGAGTCACAAAATCTAAAAGCTTGTTGTCCAAATGAAGTTAAATTAATTGCATTTTCAAGATCAACAGAAGTTGATAATAGTGGACAATGATCAAAAGCTAAATCTTTAATTTGGGTTAAACCTGTGCATTCTGAAAAGTTGACAGAAGTTAATTGACCACAATAGGTAAAAGCTTGTGCTCCGATTATTTCTAAATTAGTTGGCAATGTTACAGAAGTTAATGTATTATTAGTTCTAAAAGCACTTTGTTTAATCTCTGTTAAATTACTACATTTTGATAAGTCAATTGTAATCATTGTAGGACCATAACCAAATGATCAACAACCAATTGAAGATAAATTTGCACAATTAGAAAAATCAACTGAAGTTAATACAGAGCAACCTTCAAAAACAGAATCTTGAATTGTTATTAAGGAATTCGGTAAGATTACAGAATTTAGTGAGGATTTGTAAAATGCACGTTCCCCAATTGAAGAACAATTAGAATTTTTAGCAAAAGTCAAATTTTTAATAAATGATGGGATTATTGTTTCGTATGTAAACGGTAAAGTAGAGATAATAAAAGCATCTTCATTAACACTCGTCACATTTGCCGGAATTAACATAGTGTCACAATCTTTAAAATTATCTTGATAAATTTCAGATTTTGGGTTGTTTAAAAAATCATCTTTAAATCCCATCAAAACATTGTCTTGAATGTCATAGACATTTTTAGGTAATATATTAGATGTGCTGTTACTACATCCACAGCTTGTAGAGGTAATAGCAATTGTTGACCCAATTGCAGATATACTTGCAAAGCAAGTTAAAGTTTTTAATAATTTATTTTTCATAATTCTTCTCTTATTTAAATAAATATACTTGTTTTTTTTTTTTTTTTGCAACAAAAATTTAAAAATGTACCAAAATTACTTTTTGATCAACGCTAAATAATATTATTTTCATAATTTTAGTTCTAACTATATAATAGTTAAGCAAACTATGAAAACATTAAGCGCACAATTAAGCGTTGTTAATGATAGTAAAAGTATTGCACTAGTAGTAGTTGCTTGCATATTAGTCATTGCATTAGTGTGCTTAGCAATCTTACTGATTGTTAAATTCATTAATCGTAATAAAAATAAAACAATTAATAATTGTATTTCTAATCAAACTAATACACAATTAGAAAAAGAACTTGAATTATTAAATAAAAAAAATCAAATATTGGATAGAAAACTAGAAGAAATTTCTGGTTATTCTAGAGCCCAAGCAAAACATGAACTTTTAAATAATTTAGAGAATGAATTATCTAAATACATCAATAAAAGAATTCATGATGCTAATCAAGAAATAAAGCAAAATCAAGAAAAGATAGCTCAGCAACTAATTGTTGAAGCAATGGAGTCTATTGCTGAAGAATCAGTAATAAACAATACAACTTATACCATTAACCTTAAAAATGATAATGTCAAAGGGCATATCATTGGTAAAAATGGTAAAAACATTACTACTTTCAAAGAAGTTACTGGAGTAGATGTGATCATTGATAAAGAACAATCAATTACTTTATCGTCTTTAAATCCTAAAAAAAGAGAGATTGCTCGTTTAACAATGAACAAACTTCTTTCTAAGAGCATTGATCCATTGACAATTAAAAAAGTGTATGAAGAACAAAAACAAAATTTTCAACAAACTATAACAGAATACGGAATGAATGCTGTTGAAACTAATTTAAAAATATATGATTTGAATAAATCATTGTATCCATTAATTGGTAACCTATATTTTAGAAGTTCATTCTCTCAAAATGCTTTATCTCATTCAATTGAAGTAGCAAAAATATGCGAAAAAATTGCTAAACAATTAAATGTAGATCAAATTAAAGCAAAAAAAATTGGTTTATTACACGACATCGGTAAATCGGTTGATTATGAAACTGATTACGATCATGTATCTCAAGGAGTGTCAATTGCTAAGAAATATTGAAAAGATCATGATTTAATTAACGCAATTGAGTCTCATCACAATCAAGTTCCAGCTAATAATATTTATTCATGAATTGTAAAAATTGCTGATACTATATCAGCTGCTCGTCCTGGAGCAAGAAACGCAACGACTGAAGAATATTTAAAAAGAGTGAAACAAATGGAAGACATTTGTTACGAATTTACAGGGGTTAAAGAAGCTCATGTATACCATGCTGGTAGAACATTATTAGTATTTGTTGATCCTCTTGAAATTGATGAAAATATGTATGGAAAACTAGCATTTGATATTAGAAAGAAATTAGAAGAAAATGATTTAACTAATTTCTATCAAATCGATATTACTATTAATAGAACTAGTACTTTTACTACCAAAACAACCCCAAAAATAAGATAGTTAACTTAAGTTAACATTTTTTGGTCTTAAAATTATTGAAAACAAAAAAGTAATTAACAAACTTTAAAAAACTTTTTTAATTCTAAGGCAACGCCTTTTTCGTTGTTGGTGTTTTCTGTCATGAATCTTGCTGATAGCTTTGCTGTCATACTACCATTTTTCATGGCATGACCATAATGAGCAGTCCTTAACATTTCACTATCATTGTCACCATCTCCAAAAGCAAAACAATTTTCTAATGGAATACCATAATAACTTGATAAGTATTTAAGGGCCATACCTTTAGACGAAAATATTGAATTAATTTCAATAATTGTCCCCGCAGAAGGGATTGATCATGTTCTTACAATAAGGGTATTACTTAAACGTTTTATTTCATAAGTAATCTCATCAATATATTTTTCATCTTTCATCAATATAAGAATTGAGTGAATATCAGAATTAATATTTGATCAATCTTTTGCAATGTATTTAAACTTATCATTCTTCTCTATATGAAAGTGAGAATATAAAGATTTCTTTTGAACAAGGTCTTTTGGTCTTTTATAAATAAACACACCATCAATGTTTTCGATAATAACGTTTTGAATTCATTGGTGAATTAATTTATTTTTAAAAATTTGAATAGCAATATGATAGTTAAAACCTAAGTTTATAGGCATAAACTTGTCATTTGATGGATCTGTTATATATGAACCATTAAAATTAACCATTAAGGTTTTTAAACCTAATTGTTTATAAAAATTAATTGATGCTCTTCTAGGACGACCTGTTGCAATAGCAAACAAATTACCTTTTGAACATATTTGTTTAACTACATCAATTGTTTCCTTATCTAATTTACCTTTGTTGTTCAACAAAGTTCCATCTAAATCAGACATGATTAAGTATTTTTGTTCAAGTTCTTGAGCTGTTTTAATACTTTTTAGAAGTTTCTTTTCCTTATTTGTTGTTTTTTTCATTATCTAAAACCTACCTTTTTATAAACTTCGTTTATTTTTTTAGAAGCTATCTCATTAAATTTTTTTGTATTTGCATCTAATGTTTTAGAAATTTCTGAATAATTTTTACTATTTTTATTAAATTCATTTTGAAATTTTATTAAAAACTCTTTTAATAGTGCTGATAAATCTTTTTTAAATTCACCATAATTTTTATCTTGAAATTGTCTAACAATATCTTCAATTTTTTTATTTGTTAAACATGAATAAATTGTTATTAGGTTACTAACACCTGGTTGTTTTTTAACATCAAAATTTACTTTATTTAAACTATCTGTTTTAGCAGACATAATTTTTTTAGCAGAAACTTCAGGACTATCTAACAAGAAAATAGTTCCTTTTTCATTTTTATTAGATTTAGACATTTTAATAGTTGGATCTAAAAGATCCATAATTCTTGAACCACGTTCAGGAATTAATGGTTCAGGAACATTAAAAGTTTTACCATATTTATTGTTAAATCTATTAGCAATGTTTCTTGCTAATTCAATATGTTGCTTTTGGTCACTTCCTGTTGCAACATAATCTGAGTCATATAAAAGAATGTCAGCAGCCATCAATGTAGGATAGATTAGTAACCCAGTTGGAATATATTCAGTTCCATTGCTTGCTGATAGTTTAGAAGACTTATCTTTAAATTGAGTCATTCTCTTTAATTCACCAATTGTAGTGTGGCAAAGCAATATATGAGCTAATTCAGTATGAGCAGGAATTTCTGATTGAATAAATAATTTTACTTTTGTTTGATCAATTCCTGCAGAGATATATGTTAAAATAACGTTTTTAATGTTATTAGGTAATGTTTTAGGATCAAAAATTGTTGTGATTGAATGTAAATCAGCAACAAATGCATAAATATGATATTTTTCTTGAAGGTTAATTAAAGGTTTAATAGCACCAAAATAGTTACCCAAAGTAATTTTGTTTGTTGGTTGTATTCCTGTAATTATTGTTTTAATATTACTCATATTTAATTAGTATAATATTTAAAATTATACATAATATGGTAAAAATATTTATTACTAATGGGTGTTTAGG
>CAMWQH010000017.1 GCA_947176435.1 uncultured Mycoplasmataceae bacterium | reverse complement strand
ATGGTATACCGATTCATTTTTTTAGAATTTGTTTATCAAATTTATTTTGTCCTTTTTTGTCTTTGACAAGGAATTTTTCAAATGAATAAAAGCATTCTTTTGTAATTTTTAAAATAAAATTTTTTCTAGATTTTTCAATATCTAAAACGACCTGCTCTCTATTAATTTTTTTAGTAATTTTTTGTAATTGATCATATACATGTTTGTAATGCGATTTATATCAATTACAAACAAATTCATTTTTTTCAAGAAACATTAATGAATAATAGCGATTGCTAATTTTTCTTTTTGGTAAAAGATTAGAAATTTTTAAAATTAATTTTTCGATATATTCAGGATATTTTACAATGTTTGGATCAGCAGGTTTATCTTCTAAAATGCTTTTTGCTGATTTTTTTGTACCTATATTTTTATTTGCTTGACATTCAATAATAGTTACATTATTTAACTTTTTTGACAATTTATTTAAATTGATTTCAGAATGATTAACTTCATCCATCATATTTATTGCAAGGGTGCTCATTAAACCAGTTTCTAGAGTTTGTATAGTTAAATATAGGTCTCTTTCAAAAGATTGTGCACCAATTACGTTAATAATTTTATTGAAATGTTCCTGAGTTATTTCATGAGCAACTACTAATTCCTCATCTATTGGATGCGATAAGTTATATAGTCCAGGTAAATCAACAACATTAATCGATTTATCTAGCTTTAATTTTGCAATAGTATCACTTACAGTTAGACGGTCTATGTTAGATACTGCTGCAGTACCGTTAGTAATTTTATTAAAAAAAGTTGATTTACCAACATTGGGAGCACCAATTAAAACTACATTATTATTTAGTTGATTAATTCTCTTTATCCTTCTTTTTCTTTTTGGGTTATCGTGCCAATCATTAAAGACTGCACTATCATAACCATGTTTTTTCTTTTTACAAAATAGTGACATCGATATTAGTACAGTCCTCTTCCCTTAAAACATATTCAACGCCATAAACCAATAAATGTAAAACTTTTTTATTATCATGATAGTCCAAAACCTTAATAGTAGAGCCATCAGATATACCAACATTGTTTAATTTATGAAGAATATGATTGTCTCTAAAATTTAGTTTATTAATTTTTAAAGTTTTACCTCTTAATTCATTTGTTAATTTCATAGTGTAGAATCAACTAAATTAATAGTCAAATTTTAGCATTATAAATCAATGATTTATATAATAAATTATATAGATTAATATAAAAGGAAAACAAAAATGAAAAAACTTAAAGGAACAAAAACTGAAAAAAATTTAATGGAAGCTTTTGCTGGAGAATCTCAAGCAAGAAATAAATATACTTTCTTTGCTTCTCAAGCTAAAAAAGAAGGTTATATTCAAATTCAAAAAATATTTGAAGAAACAGCAGGTAACGAAAAAGAACACGCTGAATTATGATTTAAATGATTAAACGGTGGTAAAATTTCTAACACTGCAAAAAATTTATTAGAAGCTGCTAAGGGTGAACACGGTGAATGAACTTCTATGTATAAAAGAATGGCTAAAGAAGCTAGACAAGAAGGTTTTAATGAAATTGCTGCACAATTTGAAGGCGTTGCAGCAATAGAAAAACACCATGAAGAAAGATACAACACTTTATTAAATAACATTAAAAAAGGAATCGTCTTTAAAAGAAATAAATCTGATGCTTGAATTTGTATTAATTGTGGAAATATTATCTATTCAAAAGAGGCTCCTAAATTATGTCCAGTATGTAAACACTCACAAGGTTACTTTAAACTAGACAGAAAAGATTATTAATTAAGATAGAAAAAAATTGAACTTTTAATATAAAAAATAGAGACTTTTCTTGTGCCTCTATTTTTTCATTTTGGTAGTAAGATTAATCCACTACAAATATAGGAGTTTATAATATATATGAAGAAAGAGTATAAATATTCAAATCTTAAACAAGAAACTAATACATCAGGAAAAGTCATGTTAGAACCATCTAAGAAAACAAAGAAAAGAAAACAAGGAGTTAAGCCGCCAAGAACATCTTTTCGTGATGTTGTAATTGACACACGTAATTTATTGTTAAATTTTATGAACAAACAAGAAGAGTTTAATAAACAGGTGTTGAATCGTTTAGATAATATGGATCAACGTTTAAGTAATGTTGAAGGTATTCTTAAACGTAACAACCTTAAATAGTTTAAGTTACAAACACCAATAGTCATTATGGGTATAAGAACTAAGAGCAAGACGAGAAAACTATGAGTTAAACTACCAAAAGTTTCTCTTCGTAATTTTTTTATTCAATTTATGAATAAACAAGAAGAGTTTAATAAGCAGATATCGAGTGTTGTTAAAACAATTATTAAAGTAAATAACTTATAAACTAAATAGCACCATTTAAAAATAATGATTAATATTTACGTGATTCTCTATCAGCATCACGTTTTTTGATATCATTTCTTTTATCTGGAGCCTTCTTTGATTTGCAAATAGCTATTTCCATTTTAATTTTTCCGTTTTGTAGATAAACTTTAGTAGGAATGATTGTTAATTTTTGTTTTTTAATAGTGTAATCAATTTTTAGAATTTCATTTTTATGTAATAGAAGTTTTCTATTACGATTTGAATCAACATTATTTATATTTCCTTCTTTGAATTGAGCGATGTACATGTTAATTACAAAAGCTTCATTATTTCTAATAATTACAAAAGCCTCATCTATGTTAGCGTTTGCTTTCATTAATGACTTAACTTCTGTACCTTTTAACTCAATTCCACATTCGTATTTGTCTTCAACAAAATAATTAAAATTGACTTTTTTATTAGGAAATAGCATTTTCATAATTAACGGTTACCTAAAAATTTTACCAATTCGAACTCAATTTTTCTAGTTTGTTTATCAGCAGAAATCACTCTCACTCTAACTTTCGATCCAAGAGAAAATCTTGTTCCTGTCTTTTTACCAATTAATTGATTAGTTTTTTCATCATATGAATAAAAATCGGTTTTTAAATTAGGAAGTTTGATTAAACCTTCAATTGTATTTGGTAACTCAACAAATAAACCAAATGCAGAAACAGCAGAAACAAAACCTTCAAACTCTTCACCAATATGTTTTGTCATATATTCTGCAAATTTCATTGCATTAACATCATTTTCACAATTAATTGCAATTTTTTCACAGTCAGATGATTGTTTACAACAATCATCTAATTGTTCGGCAAAGTGGTTTCTATTTGAATCAGTAATATTATTTTTTTCGAATTCATACATCCAAAAAATTCGATGAACTAATAAGTCTGGATAACGACGTATTGGAGAAGTAAAGTGAGTATAGTTTTCTAGTGCTAAACCAAAGTGGCCTAAATTTTCAGTAGAATATTTTGCTTTAGCCATGCTTCTTAATAACATCAAGTTAATAAGATCCATATTTTTATTATCTTTATTGTCTTCAATTCATTTAGCAATATCAATTGATTCAATATCTTCAACATCAGTTGTAATTCTAAAATTTAATTTTTTAGCTTCAGTAGAAAAAGTTTTTAATTTTTCTTCATTTGGTTTTTCATGAATACGATAAACAAATGGTCACTTTTTCTGATTAGCATAAATTGTTACTGCTTCATTGGCAGCAACCATAAAATTTTCAATCATATTTTGTGCAGTTCCGAGTTTTCTGGTTAAGATATCAATTGGAAAACCTTTGTCATCAAGTTTAATAATTGGTTCAGGAATTTCAAAAGCAATATATCCTCTACGTTTTTTTTCTGCATCAAGAATCTTGTGAAGTTCAAGAGCATCTTTTAGCATGTCTTTAATCTCTTGTGGATCTTTTTCTAATGGTGATTTGTTATTAAAATAGTCATTTACTTCGTCATAAGAAAATCTACGATGACTTTTGATTATTGATGGATAAACTTTAATGTTTTTAATCTTTCCAGATTTGTTTATCAACATATCACACGTTAAAGTTAACCTCTCAACATTTGGATTCAATGAACAAATATCGTCAGAAAGATTATGAGGAAGCATTGGTATAACTCTATCAACCAAATAAATTGAACAGCCTCTTTTATATGCTGTTTCATCAAGAGGAGATTTATACCTTACATAATGACTTACATCTGCAATGCAAACACAAAGATAATATTCATCATCATTGTTCTTTTTTACATAAATAGCATCATCAAAATCTTTTGATGTAGCTGGATCAATTGTAACAATAGGAAGATTTGTTAGATCTTTTCTTATTTTCCTTTGATAATTGTCAATATTCAATTCTATTTTTCTAGCATAATCTAGGACATCAGGAGTGAAGTTTGGTTCAACACCATTGTCATAAACAATTGATAAGATATCTACACCAACGTCACTAGAGTGGCCTATTATTTTTGAAACAGTCCCATATGCTGTATCTTTTTCATAAGTTTTTATTTTAATTAAAACTTTTTGCCCATCAACTAATCCTTGTAAAGAATCCAATTTTACTGGCAGATACATTTTTTCGTCATCGATAGTAACCTTATATGTTCCGTCTTTATTTATATTTATTAAGCCAGTATAAAAATCTTTCCCGTGAGAGATTATTTTTAATACTATAGCGTCTAATAAATCTTTTTTAGGTGCTTTTTTAAGTAATGCAAATTCAACTCTGTCACCATCTAAAGCTTGATTTAAATTTGTTCTATAGACAAAATATTTTGCTTTATCTTCGTTATCTAACTTAATAAAGCCAGAACCCTTAGAATTAATTCTAATTACTCCTTCATATGTTTCGGAAGTATCAACTGGTGCATCTTCATATCCAAGTTGAATCTTACCAGATTTAGATAAAATCCTTAAATTACCAGATTTTATCATTTCATCAATTGTCTTTTCAATTTCCTTCCTTGAAGTAGATTTGTTAGCACGACAGACTTTAGAAATTAGTATTGCTTTTGGAATGGGTCTTCCGTCATCAATAACTATTTTTTGAATGTTATGTTTTAAATTATTAACATTTTGACTTGACATAAATTATCAGCCAAGTTCAATTGATAAAATTAAAAGGACCAACATAACAATCATCAAGAAAAACATGGTCATCTGAAGGATTTTTATAAATCCACGGTCTTTTGTTTTTTTAAATAACTCAAGATCTTGACCAATTATATTAGTTAATCCATTGGTTGTTCCAGAACCAGACAATAATAGTCCGATTATTAAACAAACAATAGAAATAATTAAAAGTACGATTGAAGCAGCACTCATATATTAATTGTATAAGAATTATAATATTAATATGTTTAATATTAAAAACATTTCATTAAATAGATTTGTACCAAAGTATATTAATAAAAGAAATTTGAGAAAAATAACCGCTAGTGGTAAGTATCAAATAGTACAAATACTTACAGAAAAAACATGAAAAAAAGGACACATAATTTTTAGTGTTCGAATTGATCCACGAACATTTAAAGAGGAATATCGAACTAAATTAGATAAAAGCAAAAATATTGTATTATATGGTGAAAAACATTCAATGGCAAGATATTATCGTATTCTTGTAGCAGATAAATATAGCGTTTATTTAGTTAAATAATTACAAACTCATTAATTTATTAACTAGGTGATTAACAGATGTTCTTTGAATTTTAATGTTGTAATCTTTCAAAAATATTTTTGAAATTTCATTTAATGATGCATTAGGATTTTTAAGCCTTATTTGACAAAATATTTTAAATTTATTAGTTTGCTTTTTAAATAGATCAGTGTTAATTATTTGATTAATTTTTTGAATTTGTTTATTACCAGCAGCTGATGATTTTTTTATATTAGAGATATCAAGATTATTTAATCTATGAATTTGAGTGAACAAATCTCTTGATATTTTTTGATCTTCAAACTCAAGCATGCAATTATTTGCACCTATTAATTTTAAGAAATCTGAGATGTCATAACTTTTTTTAATATATAAAATATAACTTTTTCTTCTTTGTAAAAGTGCAATAGAAATATTAAATTTATTTAATATTGTTTGAATAAATAATAAATATGAAATATTATTTGATCTCAATTCAAGATGATATCTTCTATCGCTAGCAGAATTTACACTTCCCCCACTTAAAAATGCTCCTACCAAAACACCTTTCATTTGAGCGTTGGTTTGAATTACATCTATAGGTTTTTTATAAATTCCTAAATCATTAATTATTTGGTCAAAATTAGCATTAATTGATAATAAATAATCACGTTTATTGTTAAGATGTTTAATATTTGAATACATAATTTTTTTATCAACATCAAATAATTCAGAAAAAATATTGCTAATAAATCTAACAATAAAATTAAATTGAGATTTAACTTGTCAAGTTACTCCTTTTTCATTCAATTTAATTGTTAGTGAATTAACTAAAAACGAATACAAAATAGCTTTTTGTGCTTGGTTGCTATATTTATTTTGTGTTAATTCTTGTTTTATTTTTTCACTGAAAGTTAAACCTACTCTCATTTTTCTAAAAAACTTATTGCACTAAGTGCAGCTATTGTTCCGTCGTTTGTAGCAGTAGTGATTTGTCTAACTTTAATTTTGTTAACATCACCAATTGCATATAACCCAGGAATAGAGGTTTCCATATTAGAATCAACTTTAATTATTCCGTTTTCAGCAATTATGTTGTTTTCCCTAACAAACGAAGTTGAAGGATTGCTTCCAACATAAATAAAAACGTATGAAAGATTTAACGTTTTAGTTTCACCGCTTTTATTTGTAGTCTTGATGCTTTCTAGTTTATCTTTTCCAATTAATTCAGAAATTTGGGTATTATAAATAAACTCTACATTTTCTTTCTTAGATAGTTTATTTATAAAATCCTGTACATCTTTGTATTTTTCCGATCTATTAATCATATATATATGATTAGAAATACTAGATAAATATAAAGCATTTGCTAATGCACCACTCCCACTTCCAACAACAGCAACATCTTTACCCTTTGTAAAAGAGCCATCACAAATTGCACAATGAGATATGCCCTTTCCTTCTAATTCTTTTTCATTAGGCAAATTTAATTTGTTTTCAGTAGTTCCTGTAGCAATAATTAATGCTTTACAGAATCTTGTAACACCATCATCAGTAAAAACTACAAAATATCTTTCTTGTTTCTCAAATGTTGACACATTTCCATAAATGTATTGTGCTCCTAAATCAACAGCTTGTTGATACATATTAAGTGCTAAATCAGCGCCTTGAATTTTTCCTGCACCAGGATAGTTTTCAATAACTGGAGTATTAACCATTTTACCACCAGGTACATCTTTTTCAATAAATCCAACTTTGTAATTTGCTCTTCTTAAATAAATTGCAGCAGTTAAACCAGCAGGTCCTGCACCAATTATTAAAGCATCATATGTATTTGAATCGTTAGCAGTATTTGTATATATTGGCATAATTATTTGTTCCTATAGTAAAGCATTTGTTCATCAGTTCTTATAAAGTTCTTAGTATTTACTTCGTGTGTTTTATTATCTATAACTATTTTATTTTCTAAATTAAATATATCATTATTTATTTGAATAATTTCATCACTTATTTGTTTATATTCAGATGCATTTGAATTAATTGATAATTCAGATAACAAATCTTTTTTATTCTCTAAAGCACGTTTTTTAGATTTAAGCTTAGAATTATTAAATCTATTTATGCAACCATATCTAATTTGTTCACAAACATAGTAGTAAGGTGCATATTTACGAATTTTAGAAATTAGGAATCAGTTCAATAATAACATTATTATTCCTGATGCAATTCATATACCTGTAGTTATATATGTTAAATCAAAAGTATATTGAGAAGCTCTTAATGGTTCAAGAGACATTCTCAAAATACCATACCATAAGAAGTAAATAATTCCTAAGTCTCCACACTTTCTACATGGTATTAATTCAATACCAACATATAAAATGATGAAAAAACAAAGATTGGCTATTGCTTCATAGAAGAATAATGGGTGATGTCATTCTCCGTCAATATACATTCTTGGTAAACAATTATGTAAGAATCAGCAAAAACTATCATTAGTAACTACTGGACCATATAACTCTTGATTGAAGTAGTTACCCCATCTACCAAAAAATTGTCCAAGTAAAATACAAGGAACAATCGCATCAACATACACTCACATTGAAACTCTTCTTACAATTGGTTTAGAAGCATCTTTAGATAAATCTCTTATTTGGTATTTAGGACGTTTTAATATAAAAGGAAACCATCAACAAGCTAGTAATACAGTAAACATTACTCCACCTTCTATTGCTAAACCGCCATCTTTGAATGCTCAAAAAGAATTCCATTGAGCATCACCCAAACAACAAGATCAAAATCTTGCTCCAAAAATTGCCATTGGTATACCCATTAAGCAAAATCAATAAAAAGGATCAACAGGAAGTTTATATCATTTTCATAATTTAATTACACCAAAAACTATTGCTGCAACAAATCCAAAGAAAACAAACAAACCATATCAAGCAATTGATATGTTTCCCATTCAAAATGCGATTTTATCAGAATCGGTATAAAAATGATCAGGACCAGGAACTATAGTTAATCAATTCATTATTTAATAACCTTTTTGTAATTATCTAAATATTCACAAGCAGAAAAATATCCGTCTTCTTTAAGTTTGAAATCTGTAACTGCAGATTCAACTAAATCACTCATTTTTCTACCTGGAGTAACTGGTAAAGTATATAAAGGTACCTTTATGCCCATAACATTTTTGTAATTTATTTGTTTGCCTACACGTTCAAATTCTTGACGTTCAAGATTATCTACTTTTTTCATTTCAATAATCATATCGACTGTGGCAGAGTTTTCGATTTTTTCAACGCCAAACATTTTCGCTACATTAACTATACCAATACCACGCACTTCAATAAACGAACTTGAAATTGCATTTGATTTACCATAAATTTCTCCACCAATATTTGCAATATCAACAGCATCATCAGCAACAAACAAGTGGCCTTTTTTGATCAATTCCATTGCAATTTCTGACTTACCAACGCCTGATTCACCTTGGATTAAAACTCCAACTCCAAACACACTAACTAATGTTCCGTGAACCATTGTATATTTAGCCAATTGGACATTAATTCATTGCGCAACTGTTAAGTATAGTTCTGAAGAAGTTAAATCACTACGTAAAATAGTAGTCTTGTATTTCTTAGCAACCTTTAAAAGTAAATTAGTATATGTAAAATGTCTTGTAATAATGATTGCGGGTGGACATAAATCAAGAACAAATTTAAATCTCTCCATAATTTCTTTTTCACTTTTTAATGAAGCTAAAAATTTGTTTTCATTACCACTTCATAGAACGGTTGTTAGAATTTTATTAAAAACAACTTTAGATGCAAGTTCTATTCCAGTACGATTTAAACTAGGGATTTCGATTTTATTTCTTGTGTTACCTTTATAAATAATTTGGAAATCAAATTGATCAATTAGTTGCTGAACAGTAATACTTTTCTTAGATGTTTTTTTCATATTAATAATACTTATTATTATTTTAATTAATATATTGATATATTATTTTTATTTTTAATTAAGTATCTATTATTTCCTACACGATATTTTGTATTTACTTTTGACGAAAGTATAAATTTTTCGATGTTTGATATCTTATCTCTTGAAGTTTTATGAATGTTAATAG
>CAMWQH010000016.1 GCA_947176435.1 uncultured Mycoplasmataceae bacterium | reverse complement strand
GATTTTGAAATAAATATATCTGATGAGAAAAATGAAATATCAACATCAACAAATTGATCTGCTAAATATTTGTAAATTTTATTTTTATCTAAAAAGTTTTTGTAATATTGAAAACTTAAGTTTGGAATATATATTTTACCAATTGATAACAAGTTTGGTAAAGAATTTTCTGAAATGTCGCCAAGAATTGATAAATCAAAACCATCTCAATTAAAATATATATTTGTAAAATAACCAGAGTTTGCAAATGCATCATTTCCAATATGATATAAAGTCTTGGATAAATAAATACTACCAGATAAGTTTACACAATTTAAAAATGCATTAGAACCTATTGAATTCAAAAATAAAGAATCATCTAAATCAATTGCAGATAATTTGCTACAATCAGCAAATGCTTCATTACCTATCGAAATTAACCTAGAATCTTGCTCTGTAGATAAAGAAATAATCTGCGTGTTTTTAAAAGCTCTATCACCAATAACATTTATAGTGTTTGGTATATCTAATTTTCCAGATAAATTTGATAAATTCATGAAACACTCATCACCAATACTGGTTACCTTGTACAGGATGCCATTGTGTTCTACATATTTATGAAGTGATTTAATATTACCAATAATTTGTGAATTTGATATTTTTGCAATTGAAGCGGTTAAAGTGTATTTATTAAACTGACAAATAACTTGTGTGCTAGTATCGATAGTGTCAATATCTAATACATCTTTTATGTTGAAAGATTCTGTTTCTATATAGTCCAAGTATAATGCATAATCAATTTTGTTAATTTCAAAAAAATCTAAATAATTATCATAATCATTTATTGGAATATGAACTGAAGGTGGTATTAAACCATCTATATTTAATGTTGGAAATGAATTTGAATTCCCTATTTTTAAATTATTTAATTGATCACTATTTCAATTTAATGTTATATCATCAAATTTGCCTGCATTTTGAAAGGCGTTTTCTCCTATATTTTCAATTAAGGAATTTAATTGTATTTCACCTGATAAATGTGGACAGTTTTCAAATGCGGAAGATCCTATTTCTTTTAAATTTAATGAATTAGAAAAGTCAATTGAATTTAGATTCATACCAAACGTTTCCTTTGATGAAGCAAATGCATATTGCCCAATGCCTATTAAATTTTTAGGAAAAGTAACTTTACCAAAAATATTCGTTTGATCATAAAAAGCA
Source organism: uncultured Mycoplasmataceae bacterium (assembly GCA_947176435.1). GTDB lineage: Bacteria > Bacillota_I > Bacilli_A > Mycoplasmatales > Mycoplasmoidaceae > Malacoplasma_A. The sequence goes on along the minus strand of CAMWQH010000016.1, from coordinate 8,540 downwards.
TAATCAGAAATATATGTTATATTAAGTTCTTCTCCATCAATAGTTATGTAATCTCTAAAATCAAGATCAATTAAATTTTCAATTTTTCCATCTATTTTATCAATTGAAACACTAAGAGTATCAGAAAAATCATCAATAATTGAAACCTCAACATCAATATGTGTTGAAATTGAATCGGTCAAAATTTTAGATATATCTAAAATATAATCTGGACCAATAAAGCAATCAAAATATTTATCGTATGTTGATATTTTAGTTTCTATAAAAAATTTTTTGTAAAAATATTTTTTACTTGATGGTACATATATCTTTGGTACAGTAATTTGTTCATCAATTGTAGGGAATGAAAAATTATTACCGAAAGATAACGTTTTTAACTGATCTTCTGTTCAAGAAAATGTAATTTCCGAAAACCCTTTTATATTTTTGAAAATATCATTTTCTAAAAAAGAAATAGTACCACTTAACTTAATAGACCCAGATAAATTAGTACAACCTTCAAATGCGCTTTGATAAATATGTGTTAATGATGAATTTGTATTTGAAGGTAAAGACAAAGTGTACACATTAACATCGTTGTAAAACGCATGATCTCCAATAGATTCTAAACGATTAAAACTTGATAAATCAAGATAATTACTATAAGTAGAACATAGTTTATCGCAATCTGCAAATGCATAATTACCAATTTTTTTTACATATTTTAAAGAATAAAAAGCAAAATCAACATTTTTCAACCCATAAAACGAAAAATTATTAACACTTGATAGAGAATTCGAAAAATTAATAGTACCAATTAAATGAGTTTGTAAAGATTCACCATATTTTTCTTGTATTGAACTAAAACAATTGTCTCCTATCTCATTTATGCTATATTGTTTTCCCTGATATGAATATGTGTCATTAAAAGTTAAATTTAAAAAATCTTCTTCAATGTCGCCAGAATCAATTTTATCAATAGAAAGTGTTAAATTTTCAGTGTCTAGCGAGCATGACATTTTAATTTTTGAAAAAGATGGGGAATCATAAGCTTTATCAATAGTAGCTAATTCACTTAACGGAATACTAATTTGTTCTTCCTCAACCGCCTTAAATAGTGGATTGAATGTTGTTTGGGTTATATTGTTTAAAGAATATGTTGCTGGAAAGCAAAAAAACGAGCTTAATACAACACTTAATATTTTACTTTTTTTCATTTTTTCTCCTTGGCTTTTTAAACAAGAAAAATAGTAATAAAGATAAAATCAAAATAAACGGTACAGTTAATGTGAAAGAAATTAACAAATAGTCTTTTATAGAATAATCTTGACTATCTGGAACTATTGGTTCATAATCATCAACAATTAAATACTCGGGATACTTTTCTAAAAAATTGTTAGTCCTAAAAAAATTAACATAAGATTGTTTTGTATTGTATGGTACAACTATTGAAGAATTATTTGTTTGAATATTTGGTAATGAATTTATATTTTTTATAACAATGTCTTGAAATATCAAATCACCTTGAGTTCATGAGAAAAATATTGTTTTAAAAGGTTTAACATTTAAAAATGCATCTAAACCTATGTAATAAAGTCTAGAAGATAAAAATAATTGATCATTATTATCACCAGATAAATTTGAACATTCACCAAAAGATGAATCACCAATATACGATAAATTCAACAATTTAGCTGTAAAAATATTTTTTAGATTTTTACAATTATAAAAACAATAGTCACCTAATGTATTAAGAGATGGTGAATCAAGAAATTTTATTGAATCAATTGAAGAATTCAAAAATGCATTTTTACCAACATAAGTTAATGAATCTGGGAAAGTGATTGAACCGTATAAATATGTAGAATTTTTAAATGATTCATCTCCAATACCAATGAGCGTGTAAGTCATATCTTCATAAACTAAATTTTGATAAAATTTTGGGTCAATTATCAAAAAATTATTTGATAAATTAGCTTCAACTTCTGTTTCAACAATAGAATATGAATAATTAGATTTGTTAAATTCACATAAAACTTTTACATTGCCAATCCCTGAATGAACATAATCACACACTTGGGCCAAATCAAATCACATAGAAATGTCTTCATAAAAGTCTTTATTACTATATTTGTATAAACCTTTTGATAAAAATCAATCTATGTATTTTTGGGTACACGCAACAGGAACTATTATTTTTGATCCAATATCTTTTGATTCATTGGATAAAGTCGGCAATGAATCATCATTTTGTATAGTAATATTTTCAATTTGAATTGAATTTCAATTAAAAATAATAGAATCAAATATGCCAGAATTTTTAAAACAGTCAGTTTGAAAGGTGGTAATTGATGAAGGAATATAAATTGATTCGTTGTGTATATTTACACAATTTGCAAAACAATTTTTAAAAATCTTTGTCAAATTATGAGATTCTGAAAAATCTATAGAGGTAATTCCCGAACAATTTTCAAAGCACGATTGACCAAGCGATATAATTTTTTTAGGAAAAACAACCTTACCTGTTATATTAGTTAGATCTTTAAAAAGATTATTAGAAAAATGCAAAATATCATATTCATCAGCATCATTAAACACAGTATCTTTAAAAATTAATGAATCACAAGAAAAAGAAGAACTAATATTTAATATACTAACACCAGTACCATCTTCATTCATTTCACATGTAATGTCTACATCTTGACTAGGGTCAATTTCATTTTTTAATATTGATGAAATCTTACAAACAAAAGATGAAATTATAAAACAATCGTAATTATATGAAAGACCAAATTTTTCAAAAAATTTCTGATAATCAGTTGCTCCATTAGGTATATGTATTGTATTTTTATCATAAAACATTGGGAAACAATTATAACCCAAAGTAATAGTAGATAATTCAGAGACATCTCAATATAACCATAAATAATTAATATTAGTTTTTGAAAAAGCAGATACACCAATTGTTTTTATATTAACCGGAATAGATAAGACACCAATCATATTGCTGCAATCATAAAAACTTGAATTTCCTATTAATAATAAATTTAAACATGGTGAAAAATCTGGAATCGATAGCAATTTACATTCCGAAAAAGCGGAATCATCTATAGTTTTTAAAGAGCTGTCTGAAGGAAAATTTATGCTTCTTAACGATGAACACTGAGAAAATGAATATGATCCTATTGTTTCAAGGGTTTTTGGAAAATATATATCGTTAGAAATTGATGAACAACCAAAAAACGAATAAGAACCAATAGACTTAAGGTTTTCACACATAGAAAAATCTAATTCTGTAATATTTCTACATTGATAAAAACTGCCATATGAAGTTTCATTATCATAAATTTGTTGCAATGATGAAGGGAAAGATATTTTTCCAGAAATTCCTATACATTTTGCAAAAGCTCCTGCATCAATATAAGTTAAACTTGTTGCATCGATAATGTCTAATTCAGTAATTTTCTGACATTTATAAAAAGCATTTTTGCCAATAGAAATTATTGAATTTGGAAAAGAAACTTTTCCAGAAATATCAGGAACAAAAGATTCTGTTTGAGAAGAAAACGCTGATTCACCAATAATTGTTATAGGATGAGTTACTCCATCACTATCAATAAAACTTGAATGAAAGCTTAAATTATTTACAGAAATAGAATTTACATTGCAGTCTAAAATCGATGCAGAATTATCATCATTAATACCAATTTGAACAGATTCACTACTATCGTAAGAAAATTCACCATCTGCTATAGATGACAAACTAGTATAAAATGTATTGGATTGTGTGTATAATTTGTGTTTTTTTTGGATGTTATAATGTTGGTTTTGATTGGGAAAAACTGTAGAATAACTACAACATATATTAACAACTAAGAGTGAACCAAAAAATTTAATTAGATTCATAAAAAACTTTAATATAGTTAATTAATTTAACATTATAAATATTTTAGATTTAAAAAGAACAATTTATATATAAATTCAAAACCAAACTTCTTAATAATTTAGTTTGATAAAAGAGCATTATTACTAATAATTACTTTTTAGTTGAGACAATTTCTCCATTAGCAGGAGTACAAATTACAACTTTTTCTGTTGCTTGTTCATTAAAATTATTATTTACAACTTTTAGTTGTAGCGACTGAACCGTTTTGATTTATTACGGGTGCTTTAATCTTACCGCTAATAATATCTTTTAAGATATCAGCCTGAGTACTGAATACTGCATATACGGATTGGTTAGAAGGATATACAACACCTCTTGCTCCTAAGCCCAAAATTCTTTGTTTATTCGTTTTAGATCTATCAGCTACTTGTACACGCAATTTCGTAATACATGCATCAACGTTCTTGATGTTTTCTTGACCACCATAAGCTTGAATTAATTGACTAGCTAACACAACCATTGGGTCATCTTCAGCAGATTTTCCATCTTTTTTAGCCAAATAATCTTTCTTAGTGTACATTTTAATCACACCAGCATTTGGATCTCTACCAAGAGTTTTAATATCAAAGTGTTTGATTGCTCAATAAAACATAAAGAAGTAAATTACAGCTAGAACTAAACCAATAACAATTACTCAATAGCAGTTAGCACCCATTTTAGATGCATCAGGTAAAACGCCATAAATGCAGAAATCAATAACACCACCAGAGAATGTCATACCCATATGTCCGTGAAGAATAACCATGAACATTGCACTAACACCGCACATTACTGCATGGAAACCTCAATACAATCAAGGAGCTAAGAATAAGAAGGTAAATTCTAATGGTTCAGCAATACCAGTTAAAAAACTCGTTAAAGCAGCAGAAAGAATGATTGAACTAGCTACTTTTCTATTTTCACCTTTCGGTATTGTTAGTACCATTGCAGCAGCTGCTGCTGGTAGAGCAAACATCATTATTGAATATCTACCAGACATGTATTGGCCGGCAAACACACCCTTTAATCAAGTTTTTAAAGACAAGTTATCAAATGTTAATGTAACTAATGACGCAGTATCTTTTGTTGCACTTGCAGAATCTGCAATCCAAATGTGTTTTCCAGCAATATGTTGAAAGAACATTCAAATTTGTTGATCACCTTGAATAGAAGTAGTTTTATCAGGAATGTTGTACCCTAGCGCAGTACATAAACTTGTTCAAGTATAAGTTTTAAAAGTAACTCCATCAATACTAATGTAAGAATTACCATTAAATACAAAATTAGCATCTAAATTTACTTGTCCACCAACAGCAGTATATCATAGTGGTGTATAAAATGCGTGGTGTAATCCAAAAGGCCCAAGCGAACGAGAAATGAAATCATTTAAAAAAGCATTAATTCCACCATATCCAGATAAAGATCCAAGTCCTTGATCGAAATAATATAAACCCAAACCAATTCCTGGTCAAATTATAGCAAAAAGAAAAGATAGCGGAATCATTGCAAGGAAAGTGATGATTGGAATAAATCTTACACCTGAAAAGAAACCAAGAACAGCAGGTAATTGAACATTTTTAAATTTGTTATATAAAAAAGCAACAAGAAATCCTACAGTTAAACCACCAAATACTGATGTGCATAAAGATTGTATACCAACATTAGAAGTAAATACACAGTTAAATAATTCCGGCTTTAAATCATAATAGAGGAATTTATAGGTTAGTATTTGATCAGATGCATCTTTAATAGGATGAATGCAAGCAGATTGCAATGCACAAAATACGATTCATCCAACAAATGATGAAAGACCAGAAGCTCCAGCATCGCCGGTGAAAGTAATTGCAATTGCAAATAAAACTGCTAAATTGCCAAACACAACGTTTCCTGGAGTGCTAATGATTTGGCCAAGAACATGACCAAAACCCGTTGGGCAATTTGTACTAATAGCAGATCCAACACCAAGGAATAAGCCGGCAATAGGAAGCATTGCAATAGGAAGCATTAAACCACGAGATAATTTTGCAATTACTTCTCTTGCTCCACCGGCCGTAGATTCTTTGTCTTTTTTCTTTTTAAAGATATTAAATTTTATTCTCATAAAACTATTTATTTATAACAGATAAATATTTTTTAACAATTTCAAGTGGTCTAGTTATAGCAGAGCCTACAACAACAGCGTGGATATTAGTTTTCTCTAAAGCATCAGATGCAGTTTGTGGGTCTCAAATCCCGCCTTCTAAAATCACCTTTGCTTTAACATGTTTTGTACATCATTTAATAAATTCAAAATTATTTTGAATGTTATTTTTTCCAAGAGTATTTTTGGTATATCCACGCAAAGTTGTACCTATAATGTCAAAGCCTAATTTATCAGCATTTAATACATCTTCTTTACAAGAGCAATCAGCCATAATAATTTGTCTAGGGTTTTTGGCTCGAATGAATTTAACAATTTCTTCTAATGATTCTTTTGGTCTTTTTCTAAGAGTTGCATCTAAAGCTATTACTTCAGGTTTAAGTAGAAGAAGTTGTTTTACTTCTTTAATTGTAGGAGTAATAAAAACCTCAGAACCTTTGTATTTCTTCTTAATAATTCCAATAATTGGAACATTAAGTTTATTTTTATTAATAAAATTTTTAATAGATTTAATATGAGGCACTTGACTAAGACAAAGACTAGTAGCTCCTCCTTGGATACAAGCTTTAGCCATTAAAGTGATAGCTTTCGTATCATTTAATGGTTCTTTGTCTACTGCTTGACAAGATACAATGAGTGTTTTATATGTGTGGTTAAAATAATTCATAATTTCACTTATTATAATTATTAATAATATGACATTTAAGGAATATAGAGATCTAAAAAAAATAGAAAAACAAGAGCTTAAAAAAATTGCTCAAAAAGTTCCATATGATCATAATGGGAACATTGTTCTTCAATTATGAGATAGTGAAATAAAAAAGAGTTTTTACATTGATGCGAACGATGACTCAATTTCTTTGACTACTGATTTTAAAAACTATTTATACTCATTCAGAGATAGTTTTGCAAATGAGACTATATCAGTTAAATTAGATCCTAAATCTAGTGTTCAATCAAAACAAAAATTTGAAAAATTATATCAATCATTTTTTAAATTCAATATTTTGAAATTAGCAAAAGAACTAAAAGCTAATTTAATAAATATTATTATTTGTTTTATTTGCGGTTTGATTGTTATTACATCAATTATATTGGTCGAAACATTAGCACACAATAACATAAAATTCCTTTCAATAATTTTTGAAATTTTAGCTTGAGTTTTTATTTGAGAATCATTTGATATGTTGTTTTTTCAACGTCCAAAAATGAGACGAGAACAATTAAGAAATTATCACATGTATCGAGCAAAATTTGTTAACGATAAAACGAGCATTAATGTAAGAGAAATTACTTATAAAGACAAGAGTAGATTAAATAAGTAAAAACCCATAACTTATTCAATAAGTTATAATTCCCAACAAATAAGATATAGCAATAGAAGAACCTACCTGAATTCCCAAATATTTCCAGTTAGATTCTTTTTTTATTGCTCCCATAGTAGCGGCACAAGGTAAATAGAAAGAAAAAATTACTAAATAGCTTATGCCCTGAGCAATGTGTGTACCTTGAGAAATATATGTTGCAAAAGATTCTTCGGTTCCAAATAACAATTGAATATTAGCTACAGCGATTTCTTTTGCAGGGAATGCTGTGATTAATGATGCAGTTAACTTCCATGACTCTGAGTCATAAAAACCGACAGGATACATTAAATAATTTATACCTTTTGAAACATAAGCAACAAAAGAAATATCAATTTGATTGTCTAATAATATTCCACTTGGACCAAGGTGTAAAAATAATCAAATGAGTAGATTAGCAAGAACAATTGTTAAACCTGCTTTTTTGACAAATTCTTTTACTTCCAATCAAACTAATTTTACTATAACAATAAAATCTGGTTTTCGTCAATCAACCATCTCAATCATAAAAAAAGATTTTGTTTTTCTAAACATTGTTTTTGAAAAAAATAGTCCCATTATTAATGCAATTAAACCACTTAAAAAGATTAATAGAATCATTCCTATCCAACCATAGCTAATAGTAAACATTGCATTGCATATGAAACTAATAACAATAATTCTTGCACTACAAATGATAAAGGGAGAAATAAGTATAGATAATATTTTTTCTTTTTTTGAGTTTGAACTACGTGCCATCATAATAGCAGGGACGTTGCAACCAAAACCAGTTAGAAGAGTAATAACACTTCTTCCACTTATTCCAAATTTACTCAAAGCATTATCCAATAGAATTGATATTCTTGATAACACGCCTATTTGTTGAATGATATTTACCAAAGTAAATAAAATAATTAATGTTGGTGCAAATGATAAAACCGAAAAGAAACCTTTAAAGATACCATCAATGAAAAAACCTTTTGTTCATTCGTTTGCATGCATCAAATCAAATAATTTTGATAATCATTGGTCAGCAACAATTTCATTTAAAAACCTTTCACCGAACAAGTCTTTTAAAGTACCACCAGCATATGGGCCAAAAGAAAGGTAATAAATTATTATTAATAGGAAGAAAAAAGATGGTATACCGATT
>CAMWQH010000015.1 GCA_947176435.1 uncultured Mycoplasmataceae bacterium | reverse complement strand
GGTTACAAACTATGGACAATTTGAATTTTATTTAAAAAATAAAATCAATAATGTATTTGTTTCTAGAGAATTAAGAATCAATGAAGTGGAACAAATTTTAGATAACAAACAACAAATGAATGTTGGAATGCAATGCTCTGGATATTCGTTTATTATGGAATCAAAATGAAAGATGATTGAAAACTTCAATCAAGAATATAACTTACAAATTCCGTTAAATAAAAAACTTTATCTTAAAGAAGAAACTAGAGATTTTCCAACAATTATCTATCAAGATAAATATGGCACATATTTATACACTTCATATTGTTTATCAATCATTAAACAACTTAATGAATTAAGTACAAAACCAGATTACTTATTTATTGATTCATTTTTACACGATGAACAATGAATTAAAGAGATGACTCAAATATATTTAGAAATTTGCAATGAACCATCTAACGCTTCCAAATACTTAGAAGTTGAAAAACAAATTTGTAAAAATGAACCAATTAATAGTGGTTTTTTAGGAGAAACCAAAGATATGGTTTATCTAAGGGAGGAAGAACATGGCAAATAAAGTTGAACTGCTTTCTCCTGCTGGAGATTTTAACAAAGGTAAATTTGCTCTTAACTATGGAGCAGATGCTATTTATTTAGGAGCAAAAGCTTATTCGCTAAGAGCAAGAGCATCTAACTTTGATTTTGATGAATTAGCAAAAATAATTGATTATGCTCATTCATTAAATAAAAAGATTTATTTAGTGACAAACATTCTTTGTCACAACTCACATATTAATTCATTTGATGAGTTTATTACTAAAGTAATAGCTCTTAAACCTGATGGATTTATTTGCGCTGATCCATTTATCATTAATGGTATTCAAAAACATACTAAAGATATTGAAGTTCATATTTCCACTCAACAATCAATATGTAATTCAAAAGCTGCATTATTTTTTAAAGATAATGGAGCAAGCAGAGTGGTTCTTGCAAGAGAAGTGGCATATCAACAAATTGTTGATATGATTAAAAACTTAAATCATGCAATTGATATTGAATATTTTATACATGGTGCATTATGTATTGCATATTCTGGTAGATGCATGATTAGTAATAATTTTTCTTTAAGAGATTCAAATGTTGGCGGATGTAGCCAATCTTGTAGATGAGTTTACAAAATTTATGATGACAAACAAACATACTCAGATAAATTCAGTATGTCTGCTAAAGATATGAATCAAGTAACTAATATTCCTAAGTTAATTGAAGCTGGTATTGATTCATTTAAAATTGAAGGAAGAATGAAATCTGAATACTACATTGCAACAGTAGTAAACACATACAAGAAAATTATTGATGAATATTATGAAAATCATAATATTAAAGATTTTTCTATTTATGAAAAAGAAATTAAGAATGCTGAAAATAGAAAAACCTCATATGGATGATTTAATGGTGATCCAAATAAAGATGAAATGTTATACCATGATGTACCTAATAAGGTAAATCAAGTATTTGCTTTCGTAATTTATAAAAAAGAACAAGACGGTTCATATTCAGTTATTTCGAGAAATAACTTTAACAAGAATCAAACATTTGAAATTATTGGACCAAACCACCAAACATTAACAGCTAAAATTAAACAAATTTTTGATGAACAAAATAACCCCATTGAAGTAGTTCCTACTCCAATGTCAAGAGTAAGAATTAAGTCCGATCAAGACATAAATCTTGATCCAAATGACATAGCAAGAATTATTATTAAATAATTGTGTAATTTCCCTACTTAATAAAAAAACAAAACTACCAGCGAAAACCGGTAGTTTTTAATTATTTATTTTAAATGGTGGTTTCGGGCAGAATTGAACTGCCGACACACGGATTTTCAGTCCGTTGCTCTACCGACTGAGCTACGAAACCATGGCGGTCCAGACGAGAATCGAACTCGCAATCTCCTCTGTGACAGAGAGGCATGTTAACCGGTACACCACTGGACCTTTTGGTTGCGGGAGATGGATTTGAACCAACGACCTTCAGATTATGAGCCTGACGAGCTACCAAGCTGCTCTATCCCGCGATAATGGCGGATGATGAGGGATTCGAACCCCCGCGTGCATTGCTGCACCTTTCGGTTTTCAAGACCGATCCCTTCAACCGGGCTTGGGTAATCATCCGTGTATCACTATTATATGAATATAATGAGTGATTTACTTTTTTTTATTATTGGTGGAGCTTGCAGGACTCGAACCTGCAACCGACCGATTATGAGTCGGGGGCTCTAACCAATTGAGCTAAAGCTCCATATGGTGGCAGGGGTGAGATTCGAACTCACGACACCCCGGGTATGAGCCGAGTTCTCTAACCAACTGAGATACCCTGCCATCATGGTCGGGAAGACAGGATTTGAACCTGCGACCCCTTGGTCCCAAACCAAGTGCTCTACCAAGCTAAGCTACTTCCCGATGTGTAGATATTTATAAATTATATCAATATTGACAATAAATTATTAAAAAATAAAATGCATATAGTGTATCTAAAATTGAGGTGTATGTAGAAAGGTGTTATTGAAAATATTTCAACTACTAGATTGTTAGTTGTTGAAAACAAAATTCTAGTTTTCCAACTAATTAAGACCACTAAATAGGTAAGAATTTTAAAATTATTTAATTAATTAAATTAATAATATTTCAAAATAACATAATAAAATAAAAATATATCTATATTTTTAATAGGAGAGCTATGGCAAAACAAATTAAGGCAAACGAAGTTGCATTTCATATTGTTTCTCTTGCTGGTGATGCGAGAAGCATTTATTTAGAATGCTTAAACAGTTTAAAAGAATCAACTGCTAAAAATCGTGCAGCAGTAATTAAAACTGTGAGAACAAAAATGAAAGAAGCAAAGGATCTAATTGACGAATGTCATGTTAAACAAACTGACATTCTTCAAGGTGAAGCACAAGGTAAGAAGCAAGATATTTGTTATTTAATGGTTCATGCACAAGACCACTTAATGACTACACTTCTTTTACAAGAAATGCTAGAAGCATTTATTGATCTATACGAAAGAGTAAAGTAGTATGAAAATTGGTATAGTTAGTGATACTAAGAATAATGCTGTTAAAAAAGAAGTAATGGTATTTGTTAAAAAAATGGGACACACTCCTGTTGACTTTAACAAGAAAAAAGATATTTTAGCTAATTGTCAAGATTTAGTTGATGCTTACAATGCTAAGAAAATTCAACGTGGACTAGCAATTGACGATTGAGGAATCGCTACATTTATGTTTCTAAGTAAACATAAGGGTATTGTAGTTGCTGAAATTAATGATGAACACTCAGCAAGAATGACTACTGAACATAATAACAGTAGCATTCTTACTTTTGGTACAAACATTTCAACAACTCACCAAATAAAGAATATGGTAGAAAAATTCTTAAAAGCTAAATATGAAGGTGGACGTCACAAAGTAAGAATTGATATGATGGACACTTTATTATGTAAGGAGGCTAAATAGTATGAAAATCGCTATTGGATGTGATCACATTGTTACTCCTATTAAAGATCAAGTAGTTAAATTCTTAACTAAAAAAGGTCATAAAGTTATTGATTGTGGTACTTATGATCTAGTAAGAAGTCACTACCCTATATATGGTTTTGAAGTCGCTAGACAAGTAGTGTCTAAAAAAGCAGACTTAGGTGTTTGTATTTGTGGTACTGGTGTAGGAATTTCAAACTCTGCTAGCAAAACAAAAGGTGCACGTGTATGTTTAACAAGAGACGTAGCGTGTGCTGTTGCTGCTAGAAAACTTTATGATGCAAACATCATTGCTATGGGTGGAAGAATTAGCGGTCAAGGATTAATTGAAGAAATTGTTAATGCATTTATTACTACTAATTATGATGGTAAATCAAACAAAGGTATTATTAAGACAATTAATAATGTTATAGTTAAAGATAACTACGACATTCATCAATTTGATAAAGAAATTGACGTTTGACACCGTGGTGGATACTGTGAAGGTGAAAAACAAGCTAAAATTGCTTTGCCAAAAACTTGAAAGAAAAAATAGTTAAAATTAGGAGAAAAACCAATGAATCAAGCTGAAAAACAAACGTTTGGTAAGTACTATTTGCAAAGTTTTGCAAATGGTATTAAACGTTTTACTCAATCAAAATGAATGGTTGCTGTAGTCAATGGGTTTATTGCTGTAATGCCAATCATTATTACAGCGTCTATCTTTACATTACTTGGTGCTTTACCAGAAATGGTAATGAGCATTGTTTGAAATGATTTTAAGAATCCAGATGGCACTTTTAATCATATTAATTCAATTGCTTTCCAAAATTACCAAAGCTGAGCTAGTGCAATATCTAACTGGTCAATGGGTATCATCGGTATGCTAGCAACCGCTGCAATTGCCAAAAATTTAGCAGTTGAATTAAACAACAAGTTGCCTTTTGAAAGAAGAATGAATGAAACAGTTATCTTCTTTGCTGCAATTTGTGTTTATTTAATGTTATCAGTAATTGAATTTACTGTTCCAGCCGCAACAAAAGATGCTGCACTTCCAACTTGAATTCCTAGAGATTCTGGAGATCGTGCTATCTTTGTTGATGGTATGGCTGCACAAGGTATTTTACCTGGTATTATTATCGGTTTAACTTTACCGTATGTATTCTATATTTCATATAAGAGAAACTGAACTATTAGATTACCTAAACAAGTACCACAAACTATTTGTCAAGCTTTTTTAGCGATTATTCCATTATTCTTAACTTTTGCTATATATGGAACAATTGGATACACATTTAATATGTGTTTAGGCCAACCGATCCTATTTGCATTATTTGAACAAATTCAAAAAGAATTGCAAGGTAACGAACAATTAAATAACTCTTACGGATTAATTTGTATTTATACATTAATGGAAGGTGGCTTCTGATTCTTAGGTGTTCACCCAGAACCAGTTCATGCAATTATGCGTGCTACTTTCTGATTTGATAATATTGCTGCTAATGCTTCTGAAAACGCTGGACATATTTTCATTGAACCATTAATGTATGGTTATGGTGCAATGGGGGGATCTGGTGCTACATTAATGCTTCCAGCATTATGTTTATTATGTTGTCGTTCATCTCAAATGAAGGTTACTGGTAAAACTGCAGTATTACCAATCTTATTCCAAGTTAATGAACCTGCATTATTTGGTGTTCCAACAATTTTAAACCCAATCTTTGCTTTCCCGATGATCTTCACAGGTATGATCAACGACTGCTTATTTAAAGTGTTTGCTGATACATTCTCAAACTCATTCCATGCTGGTTCTTTATGTTTACCATGATCAACACCTTACTTCTTACAAGCTGCATTACCAACTCCAACAAGTTGAGTTCCATGAGTATTTAACTTAATTGCATTAGCTGTATGTACATTAACTTATTTACCTGCGGTATTAATTCAAGATAAACAATATTTAAAAGATGAAAAAGCTAAATTAGGTGTTAATGCGATTAGATTTAATCCAGTATCAGGATTTGACATTCTTAAACGTTCAATCTTTGTATATGACCCAGCAGCTAAAAAAGCTTTAAAAGTTTTTAAGAAAGAACAAAAAGAAGTGTTAAAAACTAACCTTAATGCTGCTAAATCTGAAGATGCTAAAAAACAATTAAAAAATAAATATTCATTTGCTGTTTTAAAAGAAACTAAAAATAATATTTTCTTAGAGTTAAAAAACTTAACTAAATTTTATGAAACTCTAGCTAAATCAGGAAAACAAAAGCTTGAAAACAAAAAACAAGCTGGTAGTGATAAAGTTGATGCATTAATTGCAGATAAACAACAAAAAACAAGAAATAAACGTAATAAAGTATTTGCAAAAATTAACAAGTGAAAAGAAAACTTGAAAATTTACAATGCAATTGTTGCAACTAAGAAAGAAAAAGGTAAAGAAAAACATCTTTCAACAAAAAAGATTAACCAATCTTTCACAATTAAACACGCAAACAATAAAATTGTTACTGCTAAGAAAAAAGTTGCTAAATATGAAGCTATGCTTCAAAAATACAGCAATGATAATGTTTCAATCAAGAAACATCTTAAAGATCTTGATGTTAAATTCCAAAAAGAATGCTTAGACATCGACAAGGGATTAATTAAATCAAATCACAAAGTTTATAAGAAGTTTGAGTTTAAGATGAAGAAATTCTTAGAAAAGTGCAAAAAGCAAGGTCACAATATGGGCGCATTCCGTGGTGTTCCTGCATTAGCAAAATATAAGAATTTAGACGTATTATTAGAAAGACATAACAAAAAAGTAAAAACTACTCGTCAATCTTGAAAATCACTTATGGAATCTAACAAAAAAGAATTGTTATCTGGCAAAAATCCATGAGCTGAAAATATTAGTCCAGCTAAAGAAGTAGTTGCTAAACAAACTCCTGAACAAGCAAATCAAATTAACACTACTGAGAAACAACAAAAACAAGTTGCTAAAGCAACCAAGGGACTAGATCCTAACAAAAAATATCAAGTATTAGTATTATGTTTAGGTGCAGGAAGTTCTGCAGTATTAGCAAACACTATTAATAAAGGCTTAAAACAATCTAAGGTAACTAATATTAAAGCTGCTGCTCTTGCATGAGGTCAACACGAATCTGCTCTTAACTCATCAGATTTAGTTGTTCTATCTCCTCAATTAGGTTCACACGCAAGCAACTTATCTAAACAAGCTGAATCTGTAGGATTCAAACTATTAGCTTGTAGAGGAAGAGATTACATTGAACTTTCTAAAAATCCAGCAGGTGCTGCTGAATTAGTTATCAAGAAACTTTCAGAGGAATAGTTATGAATAATTACAAACAACATAATTTAGTTAACATGAATGAAATGTTGCATAAAGCGCAACAAGGACACTATGCAGTACTTCATATTAATGCAATCAACTTTGATTGAATGAAAACTACAATTCTTGCTGCACAAGAAACGAATTCACCAATCATTATCGCTTTAACTGGTAAATCAATGGCTGGTATGTGTAACCCAGAAACAGTTGCTCATATGGTTTATGATTTAATGGATCATTATAAAGTAACTGTTCCAGTTGCTCTTCACTTAGACCATGGTTCATATGAAGATGCACTCGCATGTATCAAAGCAGGATTCAGTTCTGTAATGTATGATGGTTCACACGTTTCGTTTGAAGAAAACATTAAGAAAACAAATGAAGTTTTAGCTTTAGCTAAACAATATGATGTTTCAGTAGAAGGCGAAGTTGGTGCTATTGGTGGTAAAGAAGATGGTGTTACTGGAAACGGTGAACAAGCTAATCCAGAAGAATGTTCTAAATTAGCTGCAACTGGTATTAGTTGTCTAGCTGCCGGTATTGGAAACATCCACGGTTTATATCCAGCAAATTGAAAAGGTTTAAATTTTGATTTATTGGAACAAATTAAAAATAAAACAAACCATATTCCATTGGTTTTACATGGTGGAACAGGAATTCCAGCTGAACAAGTTCAAAAAGCAATTAACTTAGGTGTATGTAAAGTAAATGTAGGCACTGAAACTTTAGTTGCTTTTACAAACCAAGTTAGTGCTTATTTTGAAGTAGGTAAACATAAAGAAGGAAAAGGTTTTGATCCTAGAAAATATTTACCAATTGCTTATGATGGTGTGAAAGCTAAAATTATTGAAAAACTAAAAATTACTGGTTCATTAGGTAAAGCTTAAGTTTTAATTAAATAATCAAAATCTCACACAACAAGTGAGATTTTTATTTTAAGAGTCAATAGAAAACTTCTCGTTAATATAAAAGATCAATAAGTTAATTAAATTGATTCAAAAATAGGAATTATTAGGCGGTACACTAATCATAAATAAACTAGATATAGATTGAGCAAAAAATCTATAAATAATTGAATTGTACAATTAAAACATTAGTTGAATCAATATAATACAATTTAATTAGCCGATTAATTAGCAGCTGATCAACCTTCTGGTAGTCCTGCTTGTTGTTTTAAAGTATCAAGTAATGCTGCACTATTGTGTGCATCATCAATTGGATTAGTTACAGTAACTGTTCCACCGTCTAGACAAACACTACTGAATGAAGAATTTTGTAGACTAGTATTACCATTCCAAGCATCTCACGTGATGGTACTTAAATTAGAACAATTTTTAAAAGCATAAATATTAATTGTTGATAAACTACTTGGGAAAGTTATAGAAGTTAATGATGAACATTTTTCAAAAACAGAACCACCAATAGTTGTTAAACCACTTGGAAGACTTATAGAAGTTAATGATGAACAATCAAAAAAAATAGCATTATTAAGTACCGTTAAATTAGTGCAAATAGATAAATCTACAGAAGTTAATAATGAACAATTTCTAAAAGCAGATCCATCTATAAAAGTTAAATTAGTTGATAAAGATATAGATGTTAAAGATGAACAATTTCTAAAAGCTGACAGTCCAATTGAAGATAAATCAGTTGCGTTTGAAAAATCAAGAGAAGTAAACGATAAAGCATCCATAAAAGCTTGATTTTTTATAGCAGAGCAATTAGATCCTTTACCAAAGCTTAATTCTGTAATAAATTCTGGAATTATTGAAGTTGAGTTTTTTCAAAAAGCATAAGCAGCAATTGATGTTACATTAGCCGGAATTTCCATGATTGAATACATATTGTATTTTGCTTGATTATTCATAAATTCATCTGAAAATCCAGTAATTGCTGTATCAGTATACCTGTAAAACTCACTTGGAGTTTTTAATGAATAATTAAATGATGCTTGTCCACTTATATAAAAATAAGGTGTATTAAATGCATCTAATGTAACTTTTAGATTACCAGCTGTTCCACCAATAGTTATATTCATATAATTAATCAAATTAATATATTCTGTTCTTGATTGAGCAATTAGATAATCGGCAAGCATTTTTTTGATTTCACTTAGGCTTGGAACATAATACAAATTAGGAATGGTAAAACCAGTAAATATTTCACTTACTGTTGTTGGTTCGTAAAATGTATCGTACTCTAATTGAAATGATCCCGCATATCTTGATGAATGGGAATTAGTCGTAATTATGATAACGTCATTTATCTGAACATTAATTTCATTTAAAAGTGTTCCATATTGAGTAAATTTATTGTTATCAACAAGATATTTATGTAAATAACCTAAAACTTCATCTGTAGTAGGCTTATCATTTAATCCTAACATTTTTTCAATTTTTGGTGAACTAAAAATTGTAGAGATATCTATCAATTCATTTGTTTGATAAGAAGATGTAAAAATTGCGCTTGCTGGTGTAATGCAAGCAAGCGAAGACAATAATATATTTTTTATTTTTTTATGCATGATAAATTAAATAAGTTAACTATCTAATTTATACTCGTTTTTTTTTTTTTTTTTTTAAAAAATTTTTAAAAAAAACAAAAAAAATGTACCGGGGTTTAGGAAAAATTTGGGATTAAATTAATAAATTAATTGGGCAGAAGTGCCGCCTTCAGGTTATCCACCTTTTTGTTTTAAAACTGTAAGTAATGCAGCACTATCGTGTTCATCATCAATTGGGTTAGTTACTTTAACTATTCCTTTTGCGGCAACCCCTAAAAATCCATTAAAATCAAAATAAGCACAATTTCAAGCATCTCATGTAATACTTGTTAAATTTGAACAATCATTAAATATACCTTGAGTTGTGGATTTTAAGTTTCCAGGAAGAACAACAGATGTTATTGAATGATTACCAGCAAAAATACCATAATCTGTATATATTTCATCCTTCATTTCAGGTGGAAATATTATTTTTGTAATAAAAGGTGGTATTTTTCCATTAAAAGCATCAACAATAATATTATTTATATTAATTGGTATTTGCATAGTGTTGTAATCTTTATAATCATTTTGATTTTCTATAAATTCATCAGTAAAACCTTCTAAAGTAGTTCTAGAATATTTATCAGTTATTTTGTAAACTTCTTCTGGTAAAGGTTTATCTTTTTTGACTGAACATCCACAACTTGTAGCTGCAAATGGAATTGATAAAATAATTCCTAATCCGCAAGTAATACTTGCGATAGTTTTTAATAATTTATTTTTCATTTTTTAATCTCCTTATATG
>CAMWQH010000014.1 GCA_947176435.1 uncultured Mycoplasmataceae bacterium | reverse complement strand
GTAGTTAGTTTATCTAAAAATAAATCGTTAAAAAGTGGATTAAAATATTTCATTTTTATCCTTGTAAATTTCTTTAGATATTTTGTAATTTTGATTCCATTATTAACAATTTTAATCATTAAAAATTGTAATGGAAATCCTAATATTTTTGAATTATATTCAACATTAGTTGGAACATTAATTTCACCTTGTTATATAATCATAAGTCAAGTGGTTTTATTAACTATTAATAAAAAGAATGCCAAGTAATTTACAAGATTCAGCACTAAGACCATATGAAAATTTGATGGATGGCGGAAGACCACAAATTTTAACTATTTTAGTTGTCATGGTTATTCTTGCAACCTGTGCAATAACTTATTATGTAAAACAAAAGAAATATAAAGTAAATGAACCGCCAAAAGGCTTTGTTCTTTTAATTGATATTTACATTGGTTTTATTCGTTCTTTAGTAATCGAAATTCTAGGACCAAAATTTGAAAAAATTACTCCATATTTCTTGTATTTAATGTCTTATATTTTGTTATCAAACATAATTGGTATTATTGGTTTAGAAAACCCTACAGGTTCATTAACTGTTACGCTTTCTATGGGATTAGTAACATGAATTGGTACTCAAGTTGTTGCCTTTAAATATCAAAAACTTTCATACTTAAAAACCTTCACATTTGGAATTAAAACAAAGAGTGGTAAGAAGATTCCTGTTTTCGTTAATCCGCTTGAAGTTATTTCTGCAATTACACCTTTAATCTCTATTTCTTTCCGTTTATGAGGAAATATTTTTGCTGGTTCTCTAGTAATGTCTTTATGATTTTATCTATTTGCTTATATGTCACAAAGTGTTCCTTTCCTTGGAGCATTTAATATCTTAGCAGGAATAACAGCTGCACCAATTCATGCATATTTTGATTTATTGTGTGGTTGCATTCAAGCTCTTGTTTTCACATTGCTAACCATGGTTTATTGAACTCTAGCAAAAGGTGAAGACGAAGTAGAGAATATTGAACAAGCTAATGTTATTGAAAACAAAAACATTAACGAAGCCAACTTAAAAAAACTTTAATACTTATTATTTAATTAATAACTATAATATTAAATATTAATTAATTATTACTATATAGGAGAAAATTATGTCTGATTTAATTCAAACTATAGCAAATTTATCAGCAGATGCTGCTGATATCAACGACAAATTAGGTGCTTTCATTGGTGCCGGTTTAGCCATGTTAGGTGCTACTGGTGTTGGTGTTGGTCAAGGTTATGCGGCTGGTAAAGCAGCTGAAGCTGTTGGTAGAAACCCAGAAGCTGAATCAAAAATTCGTACAATGATGATCGTAGGTTGTGCGATTGCAGAAACTTCTGCTATTTATGCATTGATCGTTGCAATCTTATTAATTTTCGTTGCAGCTCCTCAATAAGGAATTACTTTTTTAATAAAGCATAATGGGAAAGAAGGGATTTAACAAAATATTCTTAACTATTTTTGGTGTATTTTTAGTTGCACCATTTTGTTTTGGTCTATCTTCATGTAGCCCTGTTGAACCTGATGATGTAATTCAATCAATCATGCCAAACTTATGAGTGTTCTTGTCTCATTTGTTTGCTACGGTTGTTTTATTAACATTATGTATTTGATTAGTTTGAAAACCTTCAAAAGAAACATTACGTAAACGTAATGAATATATTCAAGATCAAATTAATCAAGCTGAAGAAGCTAGAAAAGAAGCGTTAAAAAAATTAGCTGATGCTGAAAAAGAAAAAATAAATGCTCACAGTCAAGCGCAAAACATTCTTGAAGTTGCTTCTAATCAAGCTTATCAATTAAAAGAAAAGATCGAAACTGAAGCTAAGAACAACGCTAAAAAAATTACGGATGATGCCGTAAATGAAGGAATAAAGATTAAAACTGACATCTATTCTTCTATGGATCAAGAAATCTTGGATATTGCTTTTGATGCAACAACTTCTTTATTAAAGAAGAAAGTATCCCGTAAAGATTCTGATCAATTTGTAAAAGACTTCATTGAACAGGTTAAGAAAGATAAGGGAGAATAACAATGAATATAAGTTTTATTTATTCATATAGTTCTCTATTGTTCGAAATAGGAACAAAAGAAAAGAAAATTAAAACTTATTACAAGCAAGCTTGTTTTTTGGTTGACGTATTAACTAAAACAGAACTTGCTGACTTTTTATCTAATTTATCTATTGATAAAGAACAAAGAAAAAAAGTATTTAAATCAATGTTTCAAAAGAAACTAGAAACAAAATTCATTTACTTTGTTTGAACGATAATTGACTTCAATAGAGGAGATTATTTAGAAAAAATTTTAAGAAGTTTCCTTTCAATCTATGATGATTATTTCTCAATTAACTTTGTTAAAGTTTATTCAGCATTTGCTTTAAATCAAAAACATTTAAATGACATTAGAAAAGCTTTAACTCAAAAATATAAAAAGCAAATAGTTCTTGAAAATATTGTAGATCCAAGTGTTATCGGAGGAATCAAAATCGAATCAAAATACATGTCTATAGATAACACATTCAAAAAGAAATTAGAAATCATTAAACAAAAATCAATTGCACCAATACAACAAAGGAGTTAAACCATGAACAATAGCGATAAATTCTCAACAACTATAAAAGCCAGAATAAATAAATATTCTTCAAAAGCAACTTTTGAAGAAGAAGGTAAAGTCATCTCTGTAGGTGATGGTATTGCTTATGTTTCTGGTTTAACTAACATCATGTTAAATGAGTTAGTACTTTTTGAAAATGGTTCTTATGGTATGGCACTTAACCTTGAAAGTGATTTCGTTGGTGTCGTAATGTTAGGTGAATATAAAAACATTACTGAAGACAGTGTTGTTAAACGTACAAAAACAGTAGTATCAGTTCCTGTTGGTGATGAATTAGTTGGAAGAATTGTTGACCCATTGGGTCAACCAATTGATGGTAAAGGAAAAATTTCTTCTAAGAAATTAATGCCTATTGAAAAGATTGCTCCTGGTGTTATGACAAGACAATCAGTTGATCAACCATTACCTACTGGTATCTTATCAATCGACTCAATGTTCCCTATTGGTAAAGGCCAACGTGAACTTATTATTGGTGATAGACAGACAGGAAAAACTACAATCGCTATTGACACAATTATCAACCAAAAAGGTAAAAACATATACTGTGTATATGTAGCAATTGGTCAAAAGAATTCTTCTGTTGCACAATTAGCTAGAACTCTTAATGCACACAATGCAATGGAATATACAACAATCGTTTCTGCTACAGCATCTGATATTCCTGCATTAAAATATATTGCTCCTTATACAGGTGTAACAATTGCTGAAGAATGAATGTCTAAAGGTAAAGATGTTTTAATTATTTACGATGACTTATCTAAACATGCTGTTGCTTATCGTACAATTTCATTATTACTAAGACGTCCACCTGGTCGTGAAGCTTACCCTGGTGATGTTTTCTACTTACACTCTCGTTTACTAGAACGTGCATGCAGATTAAACAAAGAAAACGGCGGTGGTTCAATTACTGCTTTACCAATTATTGAAACTCAAGCTGGAGATATTTCGGCTTACATTCCTACGAATGTAATTTCAATTACTGATGGTCAATTATTTATGGAAACGGGTATGTTCAATGCTGGTCAAAGACCTGCGATTGGAATTGGTTTATCAGTTTCCCGTGTTGGTTCATCTGCTCAAATTAAAGCCGTTAAACAAATGGCAGGCACATTAAAACTTGAACTTGCTCAATACTCTGAATTGAATGCGTTCAGTCAATTTGGTAGTGACTTGGATAATGAAACAAAGAGAGTTCTTGAACACGGTGAAAGAGTTATGCAAATGATTAAGCAACCTCAAAACCAACCATATGATCAAATAGATGAAGCGATTTTATTATTTGCAATTAAAGAAAGATTCATAAAATGAATCCCTATCGACAAGATTGAATTATTCAAACAAGACGCTATTGCTTATTTCAAAAACACTAATGCTCGTGCAAAATTAGTTAAAGCACAAGCTTTTGACGATGCATTAGTTGAAGAATTTAGAAATGAATTTAAAAAATTCTTATCTAATTACATCTCAAGTTTTTCAAACTATGACATTTCTAAATATGGGTCAAAAGAAGGATTAAAATATTCCGCTTCTAAAACTAAACAAGCTAAAACAACTAAAAAATAGTCATGCAATCACTAGAGAATATCAAAAAAAGAATTAAATCTGTACAAACAACTTCAAAGATCACAGGAGCTATGAAGTTGATTGCTACTGCTAATATTCGTAAACAAGCAAAAGAATATGATAAGATTGCTTCTTTTTGTAAAGACTTTTACAATATTGTAAAACCTCTAGTAAGTTCAACCGATGATAAGAAATTAAACCCAAAAAACGAAAACACTCTTTATATATTAATTACATCTTCAATGGGTTTATGCGGTGCATTTAACATCAACATCACTAAATATTTAATTGAAAAGATCAAACCAAATGACAAAATTATTGTTTTTGGTAAAAAAGGATATTCATATTTAAAATCTCACGGTCTTGAGTCTAAAGTTCTTCACACCATTGAAGTATCAAGCAAGAACATTAGTTATTTGGAAATTCTTCCAACTAGCGCAATAATCATGGAGATGTTTGCAAAAGAACAATTTGGAAAAATTAAGATGGTATACACCAAATTCATAAACTCCATGACATTCAGTCCTGTTGAAATTCAAATACTGCCATTTGATAAAACATTATTTAATAATGAACAGTCAGATAAAGCTACTTTAACTTCAATGGCTAATACAAATGATAAAAAGCAAATCATTGAATATGAATCACCAAGACACCACATATTTGAATCAATTCTTCCAACGTTCATAACAACAATAATTTTTGCGGGAATAATTGAGTCTCAACTATGTGAAAGTGGTTCGCGGAGAAATGCAATGGATACCGCAACCAAAAACGCAAAAGAACTGATAGATAATTTAGTATTACAGTTTAATAGAGCAAGACAAGAAAAGATTACACAAGAAATTAATGAAATAGTTGCAGGAGGTACAGCAAATGAATAGAAGAAATCTTAAATCAAAAACAACAAACAAAAATATTGGAAAAATTGTAGAAGTATTAGGATCTGTAGTAAATGTTAGGTTTATACCTAACAACTTACCAGAAATTTATGATGCTCTTACTGTAAAGGTAGGTAATGAAGATCTTGTTCTTGAAGTTAGTCAAATTGCTGGTGATGATGTAGTTAAATGTATTGCGATGGGTTCAACTAACGGTTTAAGAAGAGGTGACCTTGTAACTGCAACTGGAAGTTCAATTAAAGCTCCTGTAGGTAACGGTGTATTAGGAAGAATGTTCAATGTTATTGGCGAACCAATCGACAATAGACCAATGCCTAAAAAAGATGTTTCATATAATCCAATTCACAGATTACCTCCTTCTTTTGCTGAACAAGCTACAACAACTGAAATATTAGAAACAGGTATTAAAGTTATTGACTTATTGATTCCTTATGTAAAAGGTGGTAAAATTGGTTTATTTGGTGGTGCTGGTGTAGGTAAAACTGTATTAGTTCAAGAATTAATTAATAACATCGCAAAAGGACATGGTGGTATTTCTGTATTCGCTGGTGTAGGTGAAAGAACTCGTGAAGGTAACGACTTATACTACGAAATGGTAAATGCTGGTGTTATTAACAAAACAGCATTAGTCTTTGGACAAATGAACGAACCTCCTGGTGCAAGAATGCGTGTTGCCTTAACTGCGTTAACAATGGCAGAATTCTTTAGAGATAAACAAAAACAAGACGTTTTGTTATTTATTGATAACATCTTTAGATTTACTCAAGCTGGTAGTGAGGTTTCAGCATTATTAGGTCGTATGCCTTCAGCTGCTGGTTACCAACCAACACTTGACTATGAAATGGGTCAATTACAAGAAAGAATTACATCTACTAAGAATGGATCTATTACATCAATTCAAGCAGTATATGTACCTGCAGATGACTTAACCGACCCTGCTCCTGCAACTACATTTACACACTTGGATGCTAAAACCGTTCTTGACCGTAAGATTGCTTCATTAGGAATTTATCCAGCAATTAACCCACTTGAATCAAGTTCAAGATTACTTGATCCAAATGTTGTTGGTATAGAACACTATAAAGTTGCTAGACAAGTTCAAGAAATTCTTCAAAAATATGAAGAACTTCAAGATATTATTGCAATTTTAGGTATGGATGAATTATCTGAAGAAGATAAATTAACTGTTAACCGTGCAAGAAAGATAAGAAACTTCTTATCTCAACCATTCTTCGTAGGTGAAAAGTTTACTGGTCGTAAGGGTGCTTATGTAAAAGTATCTGATACAATCAGAAGTTTTAAAGAAATTATTGATGGTAAATGCGATAACATAAACGAACAACATTTTATGTTTGCTGGAACTATTGACGACGTTAAAGCAAGAGCTGGAAAGAAATAATGGCATTTAGTCGATTTAAGTTAAAAATTAATACTCCAGAAGGCATCTTCTTTGAAGATGATATTTTGCAAATCGAACTAAAAACATCTACAGGATATATTGCTATATTAGCTAATCACGCTCCATTAATTGGTGCAATTGTTCCTTCTGTTTGTTACATTAGAGACATTAGAAACAATAGAGTTTCCGCGGTTATTAACGGAGGAATGTTTTACACTAATAACAACGAAATCAATGTTATTACTGATTTCTTTGACTTTACTAATAATATTAATGAATCTGTTATTGCTAAACGTGAACAAAAAATTAAGCAAGCAATTAGCAATAAAACATTCTCAAGTGAAGTAGCTATTGAAAAAATACAAACAAAATTAGAAAAAGAACTTAATGATTTAAGAAAAATCATTAAGTAGTTGGTATAAAAAAATATTTGTTATTTTTAAAGTTAATAAGATTCTGTTATTTCTATTTCATCTTTATCCATTTTTGGGAAGATACAGTGAATAAATTCTTTCATTGTTAGCTTAATCTTATGAGTTGATGTCCTATCGTCACGTATTAAATTACCACCAGTGATTAATTGGAAGAAACCATCTGTTGGAGCATCAGGAACTGCATGGACTTTTTCAGTGTAATCACCATCGAATTTAATAGTAAAACCAGAATTGTCACGTCCAGATGCTGTTCAACCATCAATCAAAGAAAGCCCATTTGTTCCAGAAATAATGTTTGCAGAAAAGAAATCTAATTGGCTTTCAAGAGAAGCATATCTTGGGACTTGTATGCCTTGATATTCAAAATCTTCACTATCTCTTAATGCAGTAAAATCAACATTTGTTAAAAGACGGTTGCTATCTTTGCTAACGTCTTGTATTTTGTGAAGAGAAACACTAAAAGCATAATCCTTAACTATTTCATAATTAGTTTCTTCGTCAAAACATCAACTCATATCCCCATATCATTCACGATATTCAAGTGTACCAAATGAATAAGGATTGTGTTGTGGTATATCATCTCTATCTTCTTGTCAATCTTGAACTTTAACTGCTGCATTAAATCCCTCCATTACAGAACAAAAAGCCATGAAGTTTGCACGTTTTGAATATAAATCAGAGCTTTTATCGTTAAAAAGTTTATCAATAATAAAAGTTGATCATTCTCTATCTGTTGCACTTGTTGTCCCGTTAGGAAGAGTTGTAATATCACTTTGTGTTTTACAATCCCTAGCAAGCTTTTCACGATATGCATTTCGTTCCTCATCTGTTTTGTAATTTTGCATGAATTCAGAGTTAAAATAAAAGAATTGTTCATTAACGTTGCCTTCAGAAATTTCATCTATGTCAAAATGATTTAATGGGTGAAAATCCAAATTATAAACATCCGAAACAGACTTGATGCCATTTATATAATTTGATATTTGTAAACTTACAGTAAATGAAACATTAAAGTCTTCTGCTATTTCAAAACCAAAGTGTCATTTGTTTTCTTTTTCATTAAATTCAAATCCATCATAGTCTGAATCTTTTTCTGGTCAAGGAGTAAAGTTGTTTGAAAAATATGGAGCAAGTTTTTCTCAAGGTAAAAATTAATAATTCTTTAATTATAACATATATATTGCAAATTAAAGAAAGTTTTATAAAATGTCAATTTGTTTACCGTTAAAAATGACATGCAGCAATGATTTTGCACCTTCTTTATTAGTGTACCCATTTGTTATAAAATTAAAAGTTGGAGAAAAAATTTTAATTTCGTTATTGTTAAATATTTCTCATTTATAATCGCCACTCTTAGTAACTTGAAACATAGATGACGATGAGTTTGGCAAGCAACTAAGATAAACACCATAAACTCCAGAAGAAAAAGAATGAGATGTAAATACATACTGATCAGATGTGTTGTTTTTATTAACTTGAATTATTGAACTAACTTGCTCTGTATCGTTTTCTAGGATTGTTTGTTGCAAAGAAAAAGTAATAAAACCATTAGCTTGATTTTCTGCTTTTTCAACACAAGAATCAATTGTGATTTTTTCTCTTTGAGCAGGAGTTAATAAGTCTTTTTCTGTATAAAATCATTTTTGCTTTGAATTATCTCAATGAGCATAATAGTATAAATTGTCGCTATATAATACGTTGTATTCAAAAATATAACCCTCAATTATTGAAAGTAATGAGATAATGTTTGATCGGTACTGTGAGCAAGAACCACTTTCTACAGAATTAACCAAAAAATTTGCTCACCCTTTCATAGTTTTGTCGTCTGGAGAAGTTGAGATATCAAAAGAAGAATTAAGATTAATTGCTATTTCTTTTAAGACGTCTGAACCGTCATTTTTTACATTTTTATTAGAAAATTGATAATCAACATTTTTTAATGAGTTTCCTTCCACTTTATTGTGTACATTTGGAGCATGAAAGTAAAAAAATAAGTCTTTGCTATAAGAAATGACTCCGTGTTCCATTTTATCATTAACGTAAATAACATTAATAAAGTTTAGTTTAAGAGTAAAACTCTTAACAACATCATTCAATATATGAAATTTTAGATGTCATCTACCAATTCCATTATCAGCTTTATAGTCATAAAAGAAACCATATTCTGGCCATTCATTAAATTTGTCTTCGGGATTGCCGCTATCGTACCATGGATTGTATCCACCATCAGCAGAACCAAAGCATTGTTCTACATCTTCTTGTGTAACATCACCGTCAACACTAATAATACTTAAATCATTGTACGAATGACCATTTTCTCATCTAGAATGAGTTCCTGGATTATATGATTCATCGATAAGATAATCTACGTAATCTCCGGCTTTTGACAAAGATGAATTTGAACCTGATTCAAAAACTACATCACACTTCTTTTCAATTGTTTGTTCTTTCGAACAGCTAAAAGAAGTTAAAATAAGTGGACTACAAATTAGACAAGACAACAGAGATTTTGTTATTTTTTTCATATTATTCTTCAAACTCAATTATTCAGTTAATAGATTCTGTCTGAGGAAAATCAAGTACAACATATATAAAATTATTTAGTATTTTTTCAGGATTAACGTTAGGGTCTGGGTCAACATATTCTCCATCCTTGTGATAATGAATTATTCCATTATTAGATAAATTTGAAAATATGTTTGTTCCTTGGTCTTTCTTATCGATTCCTTTAATATATTTGTATCTAAGATCACAATATACATCTGTTAAATTTTTCATAGAAGAAAAGCATTCGGTCATATACCTTGTGCACAAATTTGGTAAGTTTAGAGAAATAAAAGGCGCGTCTTTAAAGCAACACTCTCCAAAATACGTATAGTTTCATTGATATTGAAATTTCAAATGTTTAATATTAGACGGAATTGTTGTTAAACCAGAATCAGGATTAAAAAAAGCATTTTGAGTAACAGAAAATAATTTAGTTCCGTCAAGAAATTGAGGTAATATCATTGTGTCATATTTGGGGTCGGAAAATTTTTCTCAGTCAACGTCATCTTTAAACCCTGTTAATAACATACCGTTATGGGAATACACAGAAAAAGGAAGGGCGTTTTCTGGAAGGACATATTCTCGGTTACAAGAAGTTAAAAAAGGCACTACAAATAACTGTGGAGTAAAAATTAATGGTAGAAATTTTCAAGTGAATCTTTTCATACGATATTTTTGTAT
>CAMWQH010000013.1 GCA_947176435.1 uncultured Mycoplasmataceae bacterium | reverse complement strand
ACAAATTAATTGACTTAATGTCAATTAATCCATCAAAATTATTTAATTTGCCTTCAAATGAATTAAAAATTAATAAACCTGTTAGCATATTAATTTTTGATCCATTAAAAAAACAAAAAATTGATTCTAAAAAATTCTTTTCTAAAGGAAAATCTACTCCTTTTGAAGGAATTGATTGCGTTGGTTGACCAGAAATAACAATATGTAACGGTAAAATTGTTTACAAAAATAGGAGGATTTATGGATAGACTTGTAAATTATGAAATAATTAAAAATACTGAAATTAATCCAACAACATATTTAATGGAATTAAAAGGTCCCACAAGTTGGATTAAATCTGGTAAATTTTTAAATATTGGTGTTCCTGGTAAATATTTAAGAAGACCAATGAGTATTTATGATTGAAATAAAAACTCCTTAAAAGTTTTATATAAAGTTATTGGTGAAGGAACAAAAATTCTTTCAAGAATGCAATCAAAGCAAAAACTTGAAATACTAACTGATTTAGGAAATTACTACGTTCCATTTAAAGACAAAAAACAACTAATTGTTTGTGGAGGATGCGGAATGGGTTCGGTTTATTCTCTTGCAAAACAACTAACAAAAAATAAAATAGATGTGACAATTGTTATAGGATTTAAATCAAAACTTGATGTGTTCACATTGGAAGAATGAAAATTAGTTTGCAAACAATTAATTGTTTGTACAGATGATGGATCATATGGTTTTAAAGGCAATGTTGTAGATGCAATTAAAAAATATCATTTAGATAATATTCCTTATTACACTTGTGGATCAATTAATTTAATGAAAGCTGTGTTCAAAGTATGTAAAGGTGAAGGACAACTTTCATTGGAAGCAAGAATGGGATGTGGTTTTGGTGCTTGTATGGGTTGTTCAATAGAAACAAAACATGGACCAAAAAGAGTTTGTAGAGAAGGAACAATATTCTCTAGCAAGGAGTTGTTATGATAAACAAAAATTTAAAAGTTAGATTAGGTAAATGAGAACTTGATAATCCAATTATTCCTGCTAGTGGAACATTTGGATATGGTTATGAATTTGCCCAATTCTATGACATTAATATTTTAGGTTCATTTTCAATAAAAGGAACTACGTGTCAACCGAGATTTGGTAATCCGTTACCAAGAATTGCTGAATGTGATAATTCAATGATTAATTCTATTGGATTACAAAATCCTGGAATTGATTTTGTAATTAATTCTGAATTCAAAAAACTTAAAAAAGTTTATGAAAAGAAAGTGGTTGCCAACATTGCGGGAACAACGATTGAAGAATATGTGACTATAGCAAGGAAACTTGATAAACTTTCTATTGTTGGCATTATCGAAGTTAATATTAGTTGTCCTAATGTTAAAAAAGGTGCAATGAAATTTATTTCTAATCCTAAACATTTATCTTTGTTGGTAAAAGCTCTTAAAAAAGCTACTAAAAAACCAGTTTTCATTAAACTATCAGCAACAGTAACAGACATTGTGAAAATGGCAATGGCAGCAAAAAACGCTGGAGCAGATGGATTGTCATTAATTAATACTATGATTGGTATGCGATTAGATTTACACACAGGAAAACCTATAATCGCTAATAAAATGGGTGGATACTCAGGACCTGCAATTAAACCAATTGCATTACGTGCAATATATTTATGTAAAAAAGCAACAGGATTACCAATTATTGGTATGGGTGGAGTTAAAGATGCTTATGATGTAATTGAAATGATGTATGCAGGAGCAAATGCTGTTAGCGTTGGTGCACAAAATTTAGTAGATCCTTATGCTTGTAAAAAAATCATTGATGATTTACCTAATGTTATGAAAGAATTGAAAATTCAAAAACTAACTGATATTATTGGAAAGGCACTTAAATATGAATAATGTAATTATTGCTTGTGATTTTTCTTCATTCAATGAATTAAATTCATTTTTAAAAAAGTTAGGTAAGGAAAAACCATTTTTAAAAATTGGTTATCAACTTTTTTACAAAATAGGAAGAGAAGGAATTAGGAAATTAAAAGCAAAAGGATTTAAGATTTTTCTAGATCTAAAGATACATGATATTCCTAACACAGTTTATCATGGTGTTGAATCTCTAAAAGATCTAAAAGTAGATATGTTAACTGTTCATGCTGCTGGTGGAATTGAGATGATGAAACAAGCAAAATTAGCTGCAGGTAAAAATATCAAAGTATTAGCGGTTACTCAATTAACAAGTACAGATTCAAAAATCCTTAAAAATGAATTATTAATTAATAATGATATTAATTCAACAATACTTCATTATGCAAAAAACGCTAATAAAGCTAAAGTTGATGGTGTTATATGTTCTCCAAATGAAGTTAAATTAATAAAAAGCAAAATTGGAAAGAATTTTCTGACAGTTACTCCGGGCATTAGATATTCTTCAAATACCGCTAATGATCAAAAAAGAATTGCAACTCCACAATTAGCAAAAAAATATGGCTCAGATTATATTGTTGTTGGTAGACCGATTACAAAATCTGATAATCCTAAAAAAATGTATAAAAAAATATTAAAGGAATTTAATTAATGTTAGTAGCTTTGGCGTTTTTAGTTTTATTTATTATTTTTGGTATTAGATTAAATAAAGACCAAACTAAAAATTTTTCTTTTTATAACACTTCTTCAATAAGAGGAGGATGTTGTTTGTTTGTTATTTTGGTTCATATTATTAATACAACTTTATTAGAATCTCCTTTATTAACTAATTCCGAAACTTGACATAATTTTGCTTTAATAGTTTCAGAAGGTGTAATTGCGTGTTTCTTTGTTTTATCAGGATATTCATTGACAACACAATATAAAAAACATGGTGTTAGATATTTGAAAAAGATGCTATTTTTTAAAATACCTAAAATGTTATTTATATTATTTGCATCAAATGCTGTGTATTTTTTAATATTTCATTTAAATGATGGTTATTCAGCACAAAATATAATTATCAAAATTCTTTCTCTTGATTGATCAAGTCACAAATTGAATTCTACTGCTTGATATTTTACACCGATGTTAGTTTTTTATTTTTCATTTGCTTCTATTCTATTAGTATTTAATAAGCATCAAAAAATTGGATTTTGAATTATTGGTGTAATTCCACTAGTTTGAATAGATGTAGTTGGACTTGCTGTTTATTTTTCGGGTAATGGCAACTATTGAGTATATATAAGATCGGCCCAATGTTTTTCAATTGGAATATTGTATGGAGTTATGAAAAACAAATTCGATAAATTTGTTATTGAATACGGAAAATACTTTGTAATATTAGCAATATTTTTATTTTTAATTTCTTTGAAATTCTTTTTATATGTAATAGAGGCATCAATATTAGCTGTTTGTCTTATATATATATCAATTTTGTTTGTTAACAAAAATAGAATATTAAATTATTTTGGAAAAATTTCATTGTGAATTTATTTAGTTCACAAAATATATATTTTATTATTTGCCTTCATGGCAAGTCGTAGTCAGGAATTATATGCATTAACAATTTATTCTTGTGCAATTGGCAGTGGAATAGTTCTTTACTATTTTGAACAAGGAATTACGTTGTGTATTAGAAAGACTTTTAAACTAAATAAAAATACACAAAAAATGAATAACTCTATATAATATTGATAATTTTAATTATGAAATAATTAATGCGAGGAGTTAAGAATGACTAGAGAAGAAAAAATAGCCAACGAATTATTAAAAATTAAAGCAGTATTTCTCTCTCCTTCTGACCCCTTTACTTGAGCAAGTGGAATTAAATCCCCTATATATTGTGATAATCGTTTAATTATTTCATATCCTGAATCAAGAGAATTAGTTGAAACAGAAATGGTTAATATGATTCAAGAATATTATCCGAGTGCTGAATATATTGTTGGCACATCTACAGCAGGTATTCCCCATGCAGCTATAATTGCAACAAAAATGAATAAACCCATGGCTTATGTAAGAAGTAAGGTTAAAGATCATGGAAGAGCAAAACATATAGAAGGTTTTATTCCTGAAAATGCAAAAGTAGTAGTAATTGAAGATTTAATGTCTACAGGTGGGTCATCAATCGAAGTTGTTAATATTTTAAGAAACAATAAGGTTAATGTTCTAGGCATTGCTTCAATTTTTACTTATAACTTAGAAGCTTGCAAGAATAATTTAGAAAAAGCAAATGTAATTAATCATTCATTATCTAATTTCAACACATTAGTAAAATTTGCTCATGAGCAAAAATATGTAAGTGAAATTGAATATAGAAAATTACTTGCTTTTCAAAAAGATCCAAACAATGTTCAATGGACAAATATTAAATAATCATTAAAACAAACAACATTAAATAGGAGAATTAAATATGTCAAAAAGAAAAGATATTAAAAAAATAATGATAATTGGTTCAGGTCCAATTGTAATTGGTCAAGCAGCTGAATTTGATTATGCAGGTACTCAAGCGTGCCTTGCTTTAAAAGAAGAAGGATACAAAGTTGTATTAGTTAACTCTAACCCAGCAACTATCATGACAGACGTTAAAATGGCTGACAAAGTGTATATGGAACCATTAACACTTGAATATGTTGCAAAAATTATTCGTTATGAAAGACCTGATGCAATTATTCCGGGTATTGGTGGTCAAACTGGTCTTAACATGGCTATGCAACTTGAGAAAAAAGGAATTCTTAAAGAATGCGGTGTTGAATTGTTGGGAACAAGTAGTAAGAGTATTCAATTAGCTGAAGATAGAGAACTATTTAAAGAATTGTGCGAATCAATTAATGAACCAGTAATTCCAAGTAAAATTTCATACAACTTAGATGAAATGAAAAAAGCTGCAAAGGAAATTGGATACCCAGTTGTATTACGTCCTGCATTTACATTAGGTGGAACTGGTGGTGGTTTTGCTTACAATGAAAAACAATTAATCGAATTAGGAGAAAATGCTTTAATTCAATCACCTGTTCATCAAGTATTAATTGAAAAGAGTGTTAAAGGTTATAAAGAAATTGAATTTGAAATGATGCGTGATTGTAATGACAAAGTCATTACTATCTGTGGAATGGAAAATATTGACCCAGTAGGTGTTCATACAGGAGACTCAATTGTTGTTGCTCCAATAATGACTTTATCTAAAAAAGATGAAAACATGTTGATTAAGAGTGCAACAAAATTAATTAAAGCATTGAAAATTGCTGGTGGTTGCAATGTTCAATTTGCTCTTAATCCAAAAACTAGCGAATACTATTTAATTGAAGTTAACCCACGTGTTTCAAGATCTAGTGCATTAGCATCAAAAGCAAGTGGATACCCAATTGCTAAAGTTACTACTAAAATTGCTGTTGGCATGAGTCTTAGTGAAATTAAGATTGCTAATACTAATGCAGCAAAGGCTCCAAGTCTTGATTATGTAGTTGCAAAATTACCACGTTTCCCATTTGATAAATTTACTTCTGCTTCAAACACTTTAGGAACTCAAATGAAAGCTACCGGTGAAGTAATGGGAATTGGTTCTTCATTAAGTGAATGTTTATTAAAGTCTGTTCGTAGTTTGGAAATTGGTGCAACACATTTTTATTTAAAGAAATTTGATTCATATAAAACACAAGAAATTTATGAATACCTTAAGAACTTTAAAGACGATGGAATTTTTGCAATTGCCGAATTATTAAGAAGAGAAGAAACAACAGCAAAAATTCATAAGGTTTCAATGATTACTGAATTCTTCTTGAAAGAATTAAAGAAGATAATTGACTTTGAAAAAGTACTTACTAAAAAACATGGTGACATTAAAACGTTAAAACAAGCAAAGATTATTGGTTTTAGTGATAAGTACATTGCTAAGATATGAAATATTAAGGAAGAGGAAGTATTCAAACTTCGCAAAGACAATAAAATTATGCCGGTATATCGTATGGCTGATACTTTCCATACAAACGCATACATTCCTTATTTCTACTCTTCATATCAAGGAACAAATAAATCTAAATTGACAAAGAAGAAAAAAATCGTAGTATTAGGTGCCGGACCAATCCGTATTGGACAAGGTGTTGAATTTGATTATTCAACAGTTCATGCAGTTCAAACAATTAAACATGCAGGATACGAGGCAATTATTATTAACAATAATCCAGAAACAGTTTCTACTGACTATACAACAGCAGACAAACTATATTTTGAACCATTAACTCCAGAAGATGTTCTTAACATTATTGAATTTGAAAAACCAGATGGAGTAATTGCATCGTTAGGTGGACAAACAGCAATTAACTTAGCTGAACCATTACAAAAACGTGGAGTAAAAATTATTGGTACTTCAGTTGAAGCAATTGATCGTGCTGAAAATAGAGATCTATTTGAAAAACTTTTAATTTCATTAAATATTCCGCAACCAAAAGGATTAGCAACAACAAAAATTTCTGAAGGTGTTGCTGCAGCTAAAAAAATTGGTTATCCAGTTTTAGTTCGTCCTTCATTTGTGTTAGGTGGACGTGCAATGCAAATTGTTGCTGATGAAAAAGGATTAAAACATTATTTAAAAACTGCAGTTGAAATAAACGAAGATAAACCAGTATTAGTAGATAAATACATTACAGGAAAAGAAGTTGAAGTTGACGCCATTTGTGATGGTAGAGATGTATTTGTTCCAGGAATTATGGAATTAGTCGAAAAGACTGGTATTCATAGTGGTGACTCAATAAGTGTTTATCCATCATTCAGTATTTCTAAGAAAGTAAAAGGAACTATTCTTCAATATACTAAAAAATTAGGTTTAGGTATTGGAATAATAGGTTTATTTAATATCCAATTTATCGTAGATAAAAACGAAAAGGTTTACATTATTGAAGTAAACCCAAGAAGTTCAAGAACAGTTCCGTTTTTATCAAAATCAACAGGTTATTCTTTAGCTGATATAGCTACTGAAGTTATTTTAGGTAAATCTTTAAAAGAACAAGGTATCTTTGAAATGTATCCTGAAGAAAAAGAAAGAAGATATGTTAAAGTTCCTGTATTCTCATTTAACAAGATTCATGGATTAGATGCATATTTATCTCCTGAAATGAAATCAACTGGTGAAGCGATAGGATATGATGACAAATTAAATCGTGCCTTTTATAAAGCAATGCAAGCTAGTGGAATGAAACTTCAAAATTATGGAACTGTATTTGCTACTGTGACAAAGAGAGATAGAGAAGAAGCTCTTCCATTAATTCGAAGATTCTACAATTTAGGATTTAATATTGTTGCAACTCCAGGAACTTCAGCATTCCTTAATCAACACAAAATTCATAATAAGGTTGTAAATAAATTTAAAGATGGATCTGATGATATTACGAAATTATTACATAGCGGATTTGTTTCATATGTAATTAATACTAGTGAAGTTGGAAGAAATGGTATGGATGGTATTAAAATTAGATCACTGTCTATCGAAACTAATACACCATTATTTACATCTTTAGATACAGTTAGAGTTGTTCTTGATGTTTTAGATGAAACAACATTAAGAGTTTCTACAATAGACGCTAAGTAAAAAGTAAATTTAAAGAAAAAACACCAGTAATTACCTGGTGTTTTTTATATGGTGGAGATGACGGGAATTGAACCCGTTTCCACAAATAACCTTCTATCAAAGTCTACAGTTTAGTTTTAATTTATCGCATTCATCAAACATTATTAGGTAATAAAACAAACCTATGCTTGACTAATCCGATGGGATTCTTTCTTTTTATCGGAGTGAAAGAGTATAGCTATTTATGTTAACGTACTAATGTAAATAGCAAACATTAATACCTAATCCGAGTCTTAGACTATGCTAAATATGCGTAGTTGTATTGAGCTTGGTTTGACAATTTGTTTACCATGAATGCTTCGTCCATGTTAACAACGTCATTGTTTTTGTCTGCACTTAAGAAGACCTTGAGCTATAAGGGGCAAACCCCACTGCATTTGGTAGTCAATTATTCATGTCGAAGCCTTGACATCCCCACAATATTTTACATTAAATTATAAAAAATAATAAATTATTTAATTCTTAAATAAATTGGAGAAGAATTATTGACTTGGTGGTTATTTGATAAATCAAAATCATTAATTGAAGCAACATTAAGTAGTTCACTTGTTAAATTCAATTGACTAATAGATTCTTTAGTTCCTTTAACTAAAACAGGAGATAAGAATGTAGTCATAACTCTAACTACATTAAACAATGTAAACAAGAAAGCATTAACCTCATTTGTTTTGTTATCTTTAACCAAAACTCAAGGCTTCTTATCTTCTATGTATTTATTAGCTGCATTACCTAATTGAATGATTGTTTCAAGAACGTTTTGGATTTTTGTTTGTTCAATAAGTTCAATAATTTTTGTAATTGATTGATGAGATTCAGTAATCAATGACTTATCTAATTCATCAAAATATTTATCATCAGGTTTAATGACTTTTCCATTTGTATATTTAGTCAACATGCCAATTGATCTAGATACTAAATTACCATAGTTATTTGCTAAATCATTATTAAAAGTGTTAATGAATAATTTCTTAGAAAAGACTCCGTCATTTTCAATGCTGATTTCTTTGCATAAAAAATATCTTAAAGCGTCAGATCCATAATTTTGAATATATTCATTTGGGTCAATTACATTGCCTAAAGATTTAGACATCTTTCCTTTGTCAGTTACAATTCATCCATGTGAAATTATGTTTGTTGGTTTTCTTAAACCAAGCATTTCTAGCATAATTGGTCAATAGATACAATGAAATCTTGTAATTTCTTTTGACATTAATTGAATAATTTGAGAGTTTTCGTTTTCCCAATACTTTTTAAAATTAGAATCTTGTTTTGATAAATATCCTAATCCTGAAAGATAAATCATTAACGCATCTATTCAAACATAGATTACATGCTTGTCATCACCAGGAACTTTAATTCCTCAATCGTATGTAGTTCTACTTATAGAAAGATCTGTGATACCTTGATTTATAAAATTATTATTTAATTCTTTTAATCTATTTTCAGGATAAATGAAATTTGGGTTAGTAGCTAAAAAGTTTTTTAATCAATCTTGAAATTGAGAAATTTTTAAGAAATAAGATTCTTCCTTTTTTGTAGTTAATTTATGACCGACTTTACAATAAAGGCAATCATCATCTTTTTTAATGGCCTGTGATTTTGTATAATTTTCTTCACATTGAACACAATACAAACCTTGTCAATTATCTAAATAAATGTATTTATTTTCATGGAAAAGTCTAAACACCTTAGTAACAGTATCACAATGGTTTTGATCAGTTGTTCTTGCAAAAATAGAATAGTTAATGTCAAGTTTACATCATAAATCTTTAAACTTAGATGCAATCTCATCAACAAAATCTTTTGGCTTTTTGTGCACAGCTTCTGCTTTTTCTAATATCTTTTGTCCATGCTCATCCATACCTGTAAGAAAGAACACGTCATACCCAATTAATTTTT
Organism: uncultured Mycoplasmataceae bacterium; assembly: GCA_947176435.1. Taxonomy (GTDB): domain Bacteria; phylum Bacillota_I; class Bacilli_A; order Mycoplasmatales; family Mycoplasmoidaceae; genus Malacoplasma_A. The sequence goes on along the minus strand of CAMWQH010000013.1, from coordinate 754 downwards.
TATAACGAGAAATAACATCAGCTAGCACAGTAGTATAAGCGTGACCTATATGTGGGTCACCTGATGCATAATAAATTGGAGTAGTTATAAAAATATTTTTTTGTTTCATTATTTTATTAGAATATTATAAATTAGATATAGTATATGGTAAAAAAATCTAAGACGGTTTATATCTTTGGTGCAGGAATTTCTGGATGCACACTTGCAAGAAAATTAGCTAATGCCAATTACAAAGTAAATTTATATGAAAAAAACAATTTTGTTGGTGGAAATTGCTACGATTTTAATGATAAAAATAAAGTACTAATTCATAAATTCGGACCACATATTTTTCATACATCAAATAGAAAAGTAATCAATTTCATTACTAAATTTACTAAGTTAAATACTTTTAAAAATGAAGTTCTTTCAAGTGTTGATAATAAGTTAATTCCTTTACCAATTAATTTTGATAGCATCAAAATAATCGATCCTAAAAATGCACAATATATCATAAAAAAATTAAAAAAAGAATTTCCTAATAAAAAGACAATTACGTTTTTTGAATTCAGAAATGTAAATGATTTAAAAGTTAAAAAACTAACTGACTATATTTTTAAAAACCTATATGCAAATTATTCTTCTAAAATGTGAGGAACAAGATTCGAAAACATTTCTCCTGATACCATTAATAGAGTAAAAATTTGCTTGTCATATAATCGTAGTTATTTTCCTGATGATAAATATCAAGGATTACCTATTAAAGGTTATACAG
>CAMWQH010000012.1 GCA_947176435.1 uncultured Mycoplasmataceae bacterium | reverse complement strand
CATCATAAGAAATATTATGAAAAAATGCATAAAGAATATGATGAAATTTCAGAATTAATTAATAAGAATAGTTTTGAAAACGTTATTTTTAAAATTATTGATTTTAACGAACGTTTCAATCCGAAATTTTTTTATGGATTTTACATTATTCATATTGCTCTTTTTTTAGATCTTTGTTCAAAAGCTAAAAATAAATTTATTAAAAAATAAAAAAAGCATAGTCTAAACAACTATGCTTATATCTTTTAATTAAGAATGATTACTTGTTGAATTCTACTTCTTTAATTTCGATACATTGTACAGGGCATCCACCTACACAAGCACCACAAGCAATACATTTTTCATCAGCGTATGCTTTTCCATCGATTACTTTAATAGCACCAACTGGACATACCGCTTCACATGAACCACAACCTACACAAGTAGCTTGATTTACATATGCATTAGTTTTCTTTGCCATAAATATCTCCTAATATATAACTTGTCTAATTATACAATATATTATTTAATTTCTCTTTTTTTGAAAACTGTATGCAAATTTTCATGAGCTAAATGACTATTGGGTTTTTCATAATAATCTTTATATAAAGCAATAATATCGGGATTTAAATGAGATTTACGAATAGTTTTTCTTTCATCATCTGTGTATAAAGATTTAGCTCTTAATTTAGCGCGTTCTTCAAAACTAATTTCATTTGGATCATGAATTGGCATACCACCACCATTAACACATCCTCCCGGACAAGCCATGATTTCAACAAAATCATATTTCTTTGCGCCAGTCTTAATGCTTTCTAATACTGTTTGAGCATTCTTTAATCCACTTGCCACACAAACATTAACTGTTTTACCTGCAACATTAATTGTTGCTTCTTTAATGCCTTGTGTGCCTCTTACAGCATTGTAATCAATTTTATCCATAGACTTTCCTTCAAGAGTATCTGCAACCGTTCTAAGTGCAGCTTCCATGACTCCACCAGTTGCACCAAAAATAACACCAGCGCCACTAGAATCACCCATAACTTTATCAAATTCAGATTCTTTTAATTTAGGTAAGTCAATACCTTTAGATTTTAATAATTTGGCATATTCTCTTACAGTAATTGATGCATCAACATCCTTAACACCTTCAACTACATTTTTACCTCTTAAGATTTCACCTTTCTTTGCAATACATGGCATTACTGTTACAAAGAAAATTTTCTTAGGATCAATGTTATTTTTCTTTGCTCAATAAGTTTTAAGAGCTGCTCCAAAAATTTGTTGAGGTGATTTTGTTGAAGATAAATTAGGAATAAAATCAGGATAGAAAGCAGTTAAGTATTCTGTTCATCCAGGACAACAAGAAGTAAACATTGGTAAAACTCCTCCATTGGTTAAACGATCAACAAATTCTGCAGCTTCTTCCATAATTGTTAAGTCTGCTCCCATGTCAATATCGAATACATGATCAAATCCTAACATCTTTAAGGATGATACTAGTTGACCTTGAACAAATTCACCAACTTTACCACCAAATTCTTCCGCGATTGCCACTCTTACACTTGGAGCAGGAGCCACAACTGTAATTAAGTCAGGATTTTTAATTGCTGCCAATACTTCATCTACATTAGACTTTTCAGTTAATGCAGCAACCGGACAAACCAATGTACATTGACCACATCCTACACAAAAAGTATCTTTTAAAGGCTTATCTGCAGGTGTACCCATTTGGTTGTTAAAAGGCATTTTTTTACATACTGCATTAACTGTTTGCATTTGTGTACATACACCATTACAACGGTTACACAAAATACATTTACTATCGTCTCTTACAATGTAAGGATTTGAATCATCAAAATAAGTTCTCTTAGAATTTTCACTAAAAATATCATCTTGCGCTTTCACTTCTGAAGCTAAGCATTGTAAAGCACAATTGGTGTTTCTTTTACAACTTAAACAATTCTTGTTATGATCTTTTAAAATCTTGTTTAAGTTCATTTTTCTCATATTTAGAACAGCTTCAGTGTTTGTTCTAATCTTCATACCGTCATTGTTTATTCTCATTGAACATGAAGGCACAGGAACTTTAATTCCTTCTACTTCAACAACACAAACACGGCAAGAACTAATTACGTTGTAATTCTTTAAATAACAAAGTGTTGGAATCTTGATTCCAATCATCTTTGCTGCTTCAAGAATTGTAGTTCCTTTTGGAACCATAATTTCTTGACCATCAATAGTAACTTTAACTTTTTCGATGTTTTCCATAAATATCCTTTAAAAACTTTTAATTATTATATTTTTAAAACTCTTATAGTATTTAATTAAAATTAAATATTATGAATAAGAAAAAGTTAAAACCATTTTTATCGCCGATGGCTATCATCTTTTTCTTGCTATTAACAACCATTGTTATTTCATGAATTTTATATTGATCTTTACCAAGTGATAAATATGATTTTCATCCTGCTGGATTATTAGAAGTTTTTACTGCCCCAATCAAAGGATTTGTTAATTCTGCTACTACATTAATATTCTTATTATTTGTTGGTGCGTATATGCACTTATTGCAAACAACTCATTCTATTGATGCATTGATATCGAGATTGTTTATTAAGTTAAGAAACAAAGAATTATTCTTTATCGGAATTATCTTTGTGTTGTTTGCAATACTTGGATCATTTTTGGGAGCATGAAGTGTAATGGCTTTACCATTTTATTTCTTAATAACTCCATTATTAACTTCTGCTGGATATGATAAATTTACTTCATTTTTAATTGTATTTTTTGCAAGTGAAATAGGAGTGTTTGCTTCAACAATTAATCCTATTTTAATAAGTAATGCGATTGATGCTACAAATGTAGCTACAGGATCAATTGTTTGCAATTTTTCAGACGGTATTTTATGAAGATTTATTTCTTTTTTTGTAATGTGCACTATAGGATTAATCTTCACTTTAAATTACGCTAAAAAACACAAAAATGTTAGTTTAGTTACTGATGTAAATTTATTAGAAAAGAGTGAACAAAATCTAATGACTGGAAAGAAAAAAGCAACATTATGAATAATGTTTTTTACTTTTAGTTTTATGTTTGTTGCTATGTTTCCTTGAGATAACGTTACTGGATTAAATGGATTTCAACTGTTAGGTAATATATTAGCTAAATATTTCCCATATTTAGGTGGACAAACAAGTGGTCCAGATAAAATAATTTCAAATATCCCAAATATTGGATCTTGATCATTGTTACAAATTTCTTTTTTATTCTTTGTTTCAATGTTTGTTACAGCTTTAATTAACTGAAAAGGTGAAAAAGAATTTGGTAATGACTTTATTAAAGGTGCTAAAACGATGATTCCTGTTGTTTTTATAATCTCTTTAGCAAGTGGAATATCGGTTATTCTTGATGAAACAGGATTGCAAAAAATCTTGATTGATACAATTTCAAGTATTTCGAATATGAATCCAATACTTTTAGTCTTTGTAATGTTCCTAATTTTAACCTTAGTTTCATTATTTATCCCTTCAATTGCAGCTATGACAAAAGCGGTGTATCCTACACTTGGGCCATCATTAGCTACAAGCAATAGTTCGGTTAGTGTTTCAAGCTCAATTCTTTGCGCTTCTTTTGGTAATGGTTTAATCCATTTATTTACACCTATATCAACTACGTTGATATATGGTCTAAACAAGTGTGAAATTAGTTTCAAGGAATATTACAAGAAAATTTGAATAGTAATGCTTGTAATTTTTGGTAGTTCTATCGTCCTTTTATTTACTGGAACAACCCTACCAAATAAGTTTTTTTAGTTTATTAATCTTTGTATATTTTTATTCTTATAATGATATTGCTATTTATATTTATAAATAGATTATTTATATAGGAGAATTATGAAAGAAAAAAAACTAATTTCGGTTGATGGTAATACCGCTGCTGCATATGTTGGTTATGCAATGAGTGAAGTAAGCTGTGTTTACCCAATCACCCCATCAACTACTATGGCTGAAGTAATTGATGAATGAGCTGCAAAAGGTAAAAAGAACCTTTTCGGTAAAACTGTTTCTGTAGCAGAAATGCAATCAGAAGCTGGTGCTGCTGGTGCAGTTCACGGTAGTTTAGCTGTTGGTGCTTTAACTACTACTTATACAGCAAGTCAAGGATTATTATTAATGATCCCTAACATGTACAAAATTGCTGGTGAATTATTACCTGCAGTTTTCCATGTATCTGCAAGAACAATTGCTGCTCAAGCAATTAACATCTTTGGTGAACACTCAGATGTTATGGCTTGTAGACAAACAGGTTTCTGTATGTTAGCTTCTAACAACGTTCAAGAATCTATGGATATGGCTTTAGTTGCACATGTATCTGCATTAAAAGCTTCATTACCATTCTTACATTTCTTTGATGGTTTTAGAACATCTCACGAAATTTCTAAGATTGAAGAAATTCCATATGAAACAATGGAAGAAATGCTTCCTAAAGAAGCAATTGCTAAATTTAAAGCAAACGCTCACAACCCTGAACACCCTAAATTAACTGGTAGTGCTCAAAACCCTGATACATTCATGCAAAACAGAGAAGCATGCAACATTTACTACAACAAAGTTTATGACATTGTTGAAAAAACAATGGATGAACTTGCTAGCAAAACTGGACGTGCTTACAAACCATTTATGTATTATGGTGCACAAGATGCTACTGATGTAATCGTTACAATGGGTAGTAGCTGTGATGTAACTCAAGAAACTATTGATTACTTGAATGCAAACGGCGGAAAATACGGTTTAGTAAAAGTTCACTTATACCGTCCATTCAACACTAAAGCATTTGGTGCTGTTTTACCAAAGAGTGTTCAAAGAATTTCTGTTTTAGACAGAACTAAAGAACAAGGCTCTATTGGTGAACCATTATATTTAGATGTTGTAGCTGCATTAAACGATTGTAACTTAACAAACATCCAAACATTTGGTGGTAGATATGGTTTAGGTGGTAAGGACTTTGTTCCTGCTCACGTAGTTAGTGTTTATGAAAACATGGTTTCAAGTAACCCTATTAAACACTTTACAGTTGGTATTAATGACGATGTTACAAAGACATCATTACCAGCTCCAAAGAACTTCAAAGGTTTAGACAACAAATACTTTGAATGTCAATTCTGAGGATTAGGATCAGATGGTACTATTTCAGCCAACAAGAGTAGTATTAAGATTATTGGTGAAACTACAAACAAATATATTCAAGGTTACTTTGAATATGACTCAAAGAAATCTGGTGGTTTAACAATTTCTCACTTACGTACTTCAGATACTCCTATCTTAAGTAGTTACTTTGTATATGATGCAAACTTCATTGCTGTACACAACTATACATTTGTTAAGAAATATGATGTTTTAGCTGGTTTAAAGAAAAACGGTACAGTTTTATTAAATACATCATTAAGCGTTGAAGAACTAGCAAAAGATTTACCAGAAAACTTCAAGAAACACTTAAAAGATACTGGTTCAAAACTTTATATTATTCCTGCTATGAAAGTTGCTCAAGCAGTTGGATTAAAGAACAGAATTAATACAATTATGCAATCATGTTTCTTCAAAATTACAGGAATCATCGATTACTCAATTGCTGAAAAAGAAATGAAAGATTTTGCTATTAAATCTTATAGCAAAAAAGGTGATGCAATTGTTCAAAGCAACATGAAAGCAATCGATGCTGCTACAAATGATTTAATCGAAGTTGATGTTAACCAAATCGTTAACACTCCAACTGTTGAAAGAGAAGTTGATAAAATTGCTTCTAAATATTACCAAGAATTCATTTCTCCAATTGAAAAGAGACATGGTAATGATATGCCTGTATCAAATTTTGCTGTAGATGGTGCTATTCCAACTGGTACATCTAAGTTTGAAAAGAGAGGAATTAGTCAAAGTGTTCCTAAATGAGTTACTGAAAAATGTATTCAATGTGGTCAATGTGTACTAGTTTGTCCACATGCAGCTATTAGAAGTAAATTATTAACTGAAGAACAAGTTAAAAATGGTCCTGAAGGATTTAATGCTAAACCTGCTATCGGTGTAAAAGATGCTCAATTCAAGATTGAAGTAAGTTCATTAGACTGTACTGGTTGTGAAAACTGTTCTCGTGTTTGTCCAGTTCATGCATTAGAAATGACTAACGACAAACAAGTATTTGAACAAGAAGCTAAGAACTGAAAATACTTCACTGGTTTAAAAAACGAAATTGCAAACCCATTCAACAAACAAACAGTTAAAGGTATCCAATTCGAACAACCATACTTTGAATTTAGTGGTGCTTGTACAGGATGTGGTGAAACTCCATATATTAAATTAGTTACTCAATTATTTGGTGATGAAATGATCGTTGCTAATGCAACAGGATGTTCTTCTATTTATAGTAGTAGTTCACCTACATGTCCATATACTACAAACGAAAACAACGAAGGTCCTACATGAGCTAACAGCTTATTTGAAGACAACGCTGAATTTGGTTTTGGTATGAGAATGGCTACAAACTACCGTCGTGAACAAGCTTTAGATTGCTTAAAGGGATTATTGTCTCAAAACATTTCTGAAAACTTAAAAACAGCAATCAACGAATTAATCGCTGTTTGAGAAGATCGTGTTCAATCTAAAGAAAAAGCTAAATTAGTTGAAGGTTTATTAAAAGCTGAAACTAGCGAAGAAGCTAAGAAAGCTTTAGCTTACGCTGATTTATTTGCTAAGAAATCTGTATGAATCTTTGGTGGTGACGGATGAGCATATGATATCGGTTTTGGTGGTTTAGATCACGTAATCGCTTCTGGTCAAAACGTTAACATCTTAGTTTTAGATACCGAAGTATATTCAAATACTGGTGGTCAATCATCTAAATCTACTCCATTAGGAAGTATTGCTAAATTAGCTGCTAAGGGAAAACAAACAAGAAAGAAAAACTTAGCTGCTATTGCGATGAGCTACAAAGATGTATATGTTGCTCAAGTTTCTATGGGTGCAAACCAAGCTCAAGTTGTTAAAGCAATTTCTGAAGCTGAATCTTACAATGGTCCAAGTATCATCATCGCTTATGCTCCATGTATTAACCACGGTATTGATATGGGTGGTGCTCAAGCTGAAATGAAGAAAGCTGTTGATTCTGGTTACTGATCATTATTTAGATATGACCCACGTAATACTGAAAACCCATTAACAATTGATAGCAAAGATCCAACAATCGATTACAAAGACTTCGTTAAGGGTGAAAACAGATACGCTAGATTATTCAAATCTAACCCAGATGCTGCAAACAAGATTTTTGATCAAGCAAAAATCCATGCCGCTGAAAGACTTGAAACAATCAAGTTGATGGGAAAAGTTAAATAATTTAACTATCACAAAACTCAATATTAAAAGTGCATGCAAAAAGCGTGTACTTTTTTTGTGCATTTTTTATTTATATATTTTTTAAAAATATATAATATAGACTTAAAGCAGTAGGAGGTCAAACAATGAGCAAAATTTGATTTAAAGAATGAGATGGTTTTAAACCAGGACAATGATGTGATGAAATTGATACAAGACAATTCATCCAGTTAAACTACACACCATATGAAGGTGATGATAGTTTCTTAGAAGGTCCTACATCTAATACAACAAAGTTATGAAATAAAGTTAGTGAACTAACAAAGAAAGAACTTGCTAACGGTGGAGTTCTTGACATGGATAAAAGAGTTTCTTTTATCGATGCATATGGTCCAGGATACTTAGATAAAAAATTAGAAAAAATTGTTGGTGTTCAAACAGATAAACCATTTAAACGCGCTTACATGCCAATTGGTGGTGTGAGAATGGCTCAACAAGCTGCTAAAACTTACGGATTTGAATCAGATCCAAAAATAGATGAAATCTATACAAAATATCGTAAGACTCACAACCAAGGTGTATTCGATGTTTACACAAAAGAAATGCGTGATGCAAGACACACTCACATTATTACTGGTTTACCTGATGCTTATTCTCGTGGCCGTATTATTGGTGACTACCGTAGAATCGCTCTATATGGTATTGATTATTTAATTGCTGCTAAAAGAGCAGATGTTAATGCATTAAGTGAAGAAATGCGTCCAGAAATCATCAGACTTCGTGAAGAAGCTGCTGATCAAGTTAGAGCATTAAATGCTATGAAAAAAATGGCATTAGCTTATGGTCATGATATTTCTAAACCTGCAAAGAATGCTCAAGAAGCAATTCAATGAACTTACTATGGATATTTAGCTGCAATTAAAGATCAAAATGGTGCTGCTATGTCTATTGGACGTACATCTACTTTCTTAGATATATATATTGAAAGAGATTTGAAAAAAGGTTTAATTACTGAAAAAGAAGCTCAAGAATTAATGGATCATTTCGTAATGAAATTACGTATTGTTAAATTCATGAGAACTCCTGACTACAACTCATTATTCTCGGGAGATCCAATTTGAGCAACCGAATCAATTGGTGGTATGGGTATTGACGGAAGACCATTAGTAACTAAGAACTCTTTTAGAATGATTCATACTTTATCAAACATGGGTCCTTCACCAGAACCTAACTTAACAATTCTTTGATCAAAAAACTTACCTCGTTCATTTAAGTTGTTCTGTGCAAAATATTCAATTAAATACTCTTCAATGCAATATGAATCTGATGATTTAATGAGAGTAACTCATGGTGATGATTACGGTATTGCTTGTTGTGTTTCTCCGATGAAAATTGGTAAACAAATGCAATTCTTTGGTGCTCGTGCTAACTTAGCAAAAGCTTTATTGTATGCAATAAACGGTGGTTATGATGAAATGCACCCAGAATATAGACTTGGTCCCGTATTAGGTCAATTAGATACTAAGAAAGCATTAAATTATGACGAAATAGTTGAGCGTTATAAATTAGTAATGAAATGATTAGCTGGTTTATACGTTAATGCATTAAATGTTATTCACTACATGCATGATAAATATTATTATGAAGCAGGTGAAATGGCTTTATATGACTTACACGTTCACCGTTTCTTTGCAACCGGTATTGCAGGATTATCTGTAGTTGCTGACTCGTTATCTGCAATTAAATATGCAAAAGTAACTCCAGTTTGAAAGAAACTTCCTAATGGAAGATCAATTGCTGTTGATTTCAAAATTACTGGTCAATTTCCTAAATATGGAAATGATGATGACAAAGTTGATTTACTTGCTGTTGATGTAATTAAATTTTTCATGGGAGAATTAAAGAAACTTTATACATATCGTAGTACTGATATCACAACATCAATCTTAACTATTACTTCAAACGTAGTTTATGGTAAAAATACTGGTGCTACTCCAGACGGAAGAAAAGCTGGTGTACCTTTTGCTCCTGGTGCAAACCCAATGCATGGACGTGATAATTCTGGTGCAGTTAACTCTTTATCTTCTGTTGCTAAGATTCCATTCAAATATGCAGGTGATGGTATTTCAAATACTTTCTCAATCATCCCTGGTGCTTTAGGAAAAGATGATGAATTAGTGATTATGAATGGTGAATTAGACATTGATAGATTGCCAAAGAAAAAATCGACTAAAAAAACAAAAGCAAAAACTAACAAAAAATAATTAATTTTAATATATTAAAAACGTAGGAGAATAATATGGCTAAAAAAATAAATAAAAATGATTATTGCAATCAAGACAACAAAGTAAGAGATGAAAATCTTGTAAACTTAATGGATGGATATTTTGATAAAGGTGCTTATCATCTAAATGTAAATGTTTTAACAAAAGAAACATTATTAGACGCACAAAAACACCCAGAAAAATATCCTCAATTAACTATTCGTGTTAGTGGTTATGCAGTTAACTTCATTAAGTTATCTAAAGCACAACAAGACGACGTTATTGCTCGTACATTCCACAAATCAATTTAATTAATTCCCACTCTTTGAGTGGGTTTTATTTTTGTATTGTATAACTTAATATATAGTATGCAAAAGGAAATAAGAGCACCATACTTTAAAATTGAAAGTTTTGGTGCAGTGGATGGACCAGGAATAAGATTGGTTTTATTCTTACAAGGTTGTCCTTATAGATGTTTATATTGTCACAATCCTGAATCATGAAAAATAAATGGTTCTAAAACTTTTATTACGCCTACAGAATTAATAGAAAGATATAGACATAACGAATCTTATTACAAGAATAACGGCGGAATAACTTTGTCTGGTGGAGAGCCGTTAATCCACATGGACTTTTGTTTAGAAGTTTGTAGACTTGGATATGAAAACAATATAAGTATTGCTTTAGATACTTCTGGAGCTACTTTTAATTCAACAAATCTAAGTTTCTATAAAAAAATAATTAAATATAAACCTTTATGATTAGTAGATATTAAGCATATTAATCCTAGAAAACACAAGGGATTATGTGGTGTTGAAAATCAAAACGAAATCAACTTAATAAAATTCTTAGAAAAAAATAAACAGCATTATTGAATACGACAAGTTCTACTTCCTGGT
>CAMWQH010000011.1 GCA_947176435.1 uncultured Mycoplasmataceae bacterium | reverse complement strand
ATCTAAAATATATTATATTATTAATATAATTATTAACAATATCACTTTATGAAAATGAACAAACGTTATATATATATATATATATTGTCGATAGCATCTATAACTAGTTTTGGTTACACGACTACAAACCATTTGTCTTTTTCATCTAATAACTCTTTATTTGAGTCTAAAACATCATTATTGGAAATTTTCTCTAATCCAAGTATTCCAAAATATTCAAATCTTTTTCATACTCCTACCAATGCTGATGTTTATTCGTTTTTACATACATATCTTGTTGAAAACAATAAGACAGAATACTTATCTGTCTTAAATGACATTGTTATCAATAGTATTCAAAACGGAAGAATTACTATATCTACTTCAATATATTCAACATCATATGAAGGGCAATTAGTATTTGATTATTCGCTTCAAAGTAAACAAGATCTAGCAACAGTAATTACAAATACAACATTATTTTCTACTGAAAGTGAAAGTGTTTGAAAAAACATACCTACTGAAGGACAATTGTTTACAAGAATTAAACTATTAAACTCTTCAGTTGATGTAAATCAGCTTCATTGTAATATTCAAGATATTGGTTATGCAAATGGAATGTATACATTAAATGTATACGCTACAGATGATTCTTATTATTACAGTGGAACAGTGACAGTAAAATTCCAATTAAATTTAATAAAAGAAACAACTCTTTTAGGTTTAAAGTTTAAATACAGCGAAGATTTATCTACTCCAACAGTAAATGATAATGTAATTACAATAAACTCTGATGGTTTTTATGCAATTACCGATAATGATGAAGGCATAACTGATCGAAACATCACAATACCTAACAATAAAAATGTTAATATGTCAATCAATGGTAATGTAACATTACAACCATCTAATAATAATGGAATCACTTTAGGAGATAATGCTTATTTAAACCTTTCAACAAATGCAGACTTAACAGCTACTGGTGCTAGCAGTTCTGGTTCTGCTGTATATGCAGGTATAAGAGTACCTTATACTTCAGAATTTATTATTACTGGTTCAAATAATGGTAATCTAAATGTAACCGGTGGTTCTGGATATGTAACTGGTGCTGGTATTGGTGGAAATGGTTCATCAGGAGATACACCAGGCCATTCTGACAGAACAACTTCTAGTCTTTCGTGTGGAACTGTAAAAATATTAGGAAGTTTGAATGCCGATATTAAAGGTGGTGACTCTTTGGTAAGTGATAAAGGTGGAGCTTCTGCAGGAATCGGTGGTGGTGGTTGTGCTTCCGGATATGCTGGTAGTTGCAAATTAGTTCAAATAAATACAAATGGAACATTTGTGTGTGAAGGTTCTGGTAACAGCAATAATTTTTGTTATTCTGGTCCCGGTCCAGCTATTGGTGGCGGTGGTAGTGGTTCATATAAAGGAGATCCAGGCGGAGACATTAAAATGTTTGTTGGCGGGGATTTAAATTCATTAATAATTAACTCAGGCAATATTAACTGTATTCAAAAGTCTGTAAAAACAATTGTAGGTGCCTCTTCTGTTATTGGAGGTGGAGCTGCAGTTGGAAGTCTTACCAAAGGAAATTATGTAATAAATAGTGCTGGAGGCAACCTTAATTCTTTTACCATGACAGGTGGGTTTTTAACTATTAAAGGAACTAATGGAAATTTTGCAACAATTTCAGATAAATTAAGTGCAATTATTGGTGGTGGTGGTGCAGGAATTGTAAACCTAAATTCATCACAATCTACAAATTCAAAAGTAATAGCAGGTTCACTTGAATCATTAGAACAAACCAACGGAAACATTTTAATTTACAATAACTCTTCTAGAACTGATTCATCTATTAATTCATTCTCAATAGGTAATGGAGGTTGTCAAACGCAAACTGGTACAACACCAATAACACCAGGAACAACTGAAAAAATTCTTATTAATGGTGGAAGTGTTGCATGTATAAATGGTTTTAATGACTTAAGTTTTTCTTTAACTCCATCTAATTCTAAAGGTCAGACTTTATATCCATGTTGAGTTCCTGCTACATTAGGCGATGTTTCAACAATAGGAAAAACATTAACTGTTGAAACTATTGGATATACATCAAATTTATGTGATTTATCCACTTATTGAACAGATTGTAGCTATTCAGGAATTATTTGATTGCCAGAAGGAACATATACAAATAGCATTAATATTGATGGCGTTAATTTTTCAGCTATAGTTAAACCAACATTTGAACAAGTCGGAAATGAAAATATAGTTTATTAGTATAAAGGGTATAAGATAATATTTATACAATTTTAATTAGATCAAGTAACTTAAAAGTCCAATGTTACTATTGAATTAGTTTCTAAACTTTTTTGTACATCAATAATTCTTTGGTTTGATGAACCTCTAAATTTCAAATGATCTATGTGCAGCTCTTGAACAAATTCACCATCTACTATGACATCTATATTATGTAACATAGTATCTATGTTTTTATCTGTTTTAGATAATTCTAATAACTCTTCAAATTTATATCCAGTATAGCTTCAAATATTAAATCCCATTTGACGAATCTTAACAGCCATATAAGCAAATTTATCTGCTTGTTGAAATGGATCACCACCACTAAATGTAACACCATCTAGATATGTTTCTAACGAAAGTTTATCAAGTAATTCATCCATATCAAATAATTGACCACCTTCAAATGGTCATGTTTCTTGATTAAAACAATTTTTACAATGGTGAGTGCATCCTTGAGAAAAATACACTTTTCTCATTCCTTGCCCATTTACTAAACTTTGAGGTGCAATTCCTGCTAATCTAATTTGTTTATCCATAAATTAGTTATCGCAACATTGTCTACGTTCTACATTTTTTCTTCTTGCACATTCACGACAATAACGAATGTGGAAGTTAATACCCATATAGTTAATGTTTGTGTTGCTATAAGCTCAACGTAAAACTTTTTCAATTTGTTCACCTGATGGATAATCATCAAATTCAACATATGAAATGTGTCCACCATTACATAATTTGTGATATGGTGCTTCAATTGCAATTTTTTCTGCAATTGAAATAGGGAAATCTACAGGAACGTGGTAACTGTTTGTGTAAAATCCTTTATCTGTAATCCATGGGATTTCTCCTAGGAATTTAAGATCTAATTTAGTGAATTTACCAGATAAACCTTCTGCTGGTGTTGCATAGCAACTAAAGTTTAATTTGTGTTTTTTAGTTAAAGCATCACAACGTTCTCTTAAGTGAGTAATAATTTTTAAACCTAATTCTTGAGCTTCTTTAGACTCACCGTGATGTTTACCGATTAATGCTTTTAAAGTTTCGGCTAAACCAATGAAACCAATACCTCAAGTACCATTTTTCATAATTGCTTCAATTGAATCTTGAGGGCCTAAATTTTCACTACCTTTCATTAAATGTTGGCCAGCAACAAACGGTAAATCTTTTACCTTTAATTTCTTTAAAGTTTCATAACGGTGTAATAATTGTTTTTCAGCTAAATCAATCTTCTCATCAAACATTTCAAAGAATTTATTTACATCACCTTTAGCTAAAATACCTAATCTTACTAAGTTGATAGTTACAGGAGCATTGTTCCCTCTACCTTCTACACCTGCTGGTCCATTAACATTTGAACACAAATATGTTCTACAACCCATAGTTGCAGGTAAAATACCTTGATCATAGTATTGTTTATTGAAATCTGCATCAATATTCATGAACGTAGGATTCATTCTATTAGCAGCAACATGACATGCTAATTGGAATAAATAGTAATATGGATCATTTGGTTCTCTATTAACACCTTTCTTAACCCTAAAAATAATATTAGGGAAGATAGGCTGTTCGCCTTGACCCATACCTTTTAAATATTCTTCTAAGAAAGCTTGGCAAACCATTGCAGCTTCTTTAGATTCAGGTAATCCTAAATTGATTGAAGAAAACGGAACTTGACTTCCTGCACGTGAATGCATTGTGTTTAAGTTAAATACAACAGCTTGCATTGCTTGACGTAATTTCTTAAATAACATCTTGTTAGAAGATTCTTCAATTTTATTTTCAGGAACTCCAACTTCTCTACAAGTTCTAATCATTTCTTGTTTAGTTAATTTGACGAATGGTGCTAAGTCGTTGTCAAAGTTAGGGTGAGATTGACCACCAAACATATCGTTTTGAGTAGATTGAAGAATGATACACAATAATTCTGCGGCTACCTCGATATGTTTAGGAGGATTAATAGTACCATAACCAGTATTAAATCCTTCTCTTAATAATTTTGAAGTAGGAATATGTAAACAGTTAACTGTTAAGTTATATGAATCCAAATCGTGAATGTATAAATCACCAATTTCATGAGCTCTAGCCATTTCTTTTGGTAATACAGATAATAAAATGTGTCATTTATTTGCTTCAGAAGCAATTCTTAATAATTTTGCTGAAAAATTGTTTCCAACATTTGCATTATCACGGTCAGTTTCAACACCAATTTTGTCAATGGTTTTCATTAAGTCAGACTTAACTTCACGTTGTTTAGTTCTTTCCCTACGATATGTATCATAAGCATGAGCTAATGTAGGGTGTTTACGATCTCTTAATGTTTCAACTACTAAATTTTGAATTTCTTCAACGCTAACAACATCTTCGTCTCTTAAAGCATTAATTTTTTCTAATACAGAATTCTTAACATTAATAACTTCACTAAATGGAATGTCAGTACCTGTACCACTTACAGCTTTAATTAAAGCTTTTTCAATTTTTTCTTCATTAAATTTAACTCTTCTTTCATCTCTTTTTAGAACGTATTTCATTGACAGCAAACCTTTCTTTGTAAAACAAATATTGTAATAAGTATAGCAAATAAAATTATAAATATAATTTTTATGCTTTAATTGTATTTTGACATTAATTTTTCAAAATCAGTATCACTAATTCAATCAATAACTAAATTTTTTATTTTTTCAGTTACTTTATCTAAAACAGATAATTCTTCTTGATTAAATTTGGACAAAACATGATCAACCATTGATTTTGGTGGTGTAGGTCTGCCAATTCCTACTCTAATTCTTTTAAAATTTTCACTAGATAAGCGATTGATTATGCTTTTTAAGCCATTCTGACCACCACTACTGCCTAATTTTCTAACTCTAATGTTACCAAAAGCTGTATCTACATCATCACATATTACTAATAAATTATCTAAATCAATTTTAAAATAATCCATTAATGGTTTGATGAATTCACCAGATAAATTCATTAATGTATATGGTTTAGCTAAATATATTGTTTTATCTCCAATATTTTTTGAACCATATATTCCATTAAATTTTGATTGAGACAATTCGATACCAAGTGAATCGCTTAATTTATCTATTACTTTAAAACCAACATTATGTCTTGTGTTAGTGTATTCTTTAGGGCAATTCCCTAACCCAACTATTAATATTTTGTCCATAAATATACAATAATGATATCTAATATTATATGTATATAATATTAATAATTATTTTGTTATGAAAAAAGTTAAAAAAGCAGTCATTCCTGCCGCTGGAATGGGTACAAGATTCTTGCCTGCTACTAAAGCATTACCAAAAGAAATGCTCCCAATAGTAAATGTGCCTACAATCCAACATATTGTTCAAGAAGCTATCAATAGTGGTATTGAAGAAATTTTAATTGTTGTTTCTTCTTCAAAAAATTCTATTATTGACCACTTTGATACTTCTTATGAATTAGAAAGAAGATTGCTTGATAAAAACAAAATAGAACTATACAAGATAGTTAAACAAATATCAACCGCTGTTAATGTTCATTTTATTAGACAAAAAGAACCTAACGGATTAGGTGATGCTATTAGAATGGCTAAAGTCTTTGTAGGCGATGAACCGTTTGCTGTTTTATTAGGTGATGACTTTGTTTATACAGTAAAAAACTCTAAGCCAGCATTACAACAATGTATTGATGCTTATGCAAAAACAAATAATTCAATTGTTGGCGTTCAAAAAGTTGCAAAACACGATGTATCTAAATATGGAATTATTAAGCCTATTAAAACAGTATCTGCAAAGAAAAACATTATTAAAGTTGAATCATTAGTAGAAAAACCAAAAACAGAAGATGCTCCTTCTAACTATGCTGTGCTTGGTAGATATGTTTTAACAAAAGATATTTTTAATGCCTTATCTACTACTAAACCTGATAAATCTGGAGAAGTCCAATTAACTGATGCTATTCAAAAACTTGCCAAAAAGAAAAGAGTATCAGCGTGTAACTTTACTGGTACAAGATATGATATAGGTTCTAAAGAGGGTTATGTAATCGCAACAATAGATATGGCTTTAAAAGATTCTGACATATCTTCAAAAATTAAAAATCATATCAAAAAAATTAAGTAGTAAAAAACACCATTTATTGGTGTTTTTTTAATATTCAATTTTTGGTGCACCTTTAACTTCGTGATGATGTCTACACCTAGCTGTATAAGTTTCAACATTACCAACTACAATTCTTGGTGAATCAAAAGGAGCTGGTTTACCATTAATTAATTTTTGTGTTCTAGTAGCTGGAGCACCACATTCTGTACAAATAGCAGTTAATTTAATAACGTTTTCAGCAGTTGCTAATAAACTTGCTGTGTTTTTAAATGGAACCCCTCTAAAGTCTGTATCTAAACCTGCCGCATAAATGATAAAACCGTGGTTTGCAAGATAATTACATACTTGTGGTAATTCATCATCAAAGAATTGGATTTCATCTATTGCAATTACTTGAGGTTTTTCTTTTAATTCCTTAATATGTTTTATGATGTCTGTAGAGTTTTTAACATTAATTGCTTTTAATTCTCTACCATCTCTTGATTTAACTGAATTTTTTGTTCTTGTATCGATAACAGGTTTAAATATTAAATAATCAACTTCTGCATATTTAAGTCTGTTCATCTTACGTAGCAATTCTTCGGATTTACCTGCAAACATCGGTCCACAGATTACTTCAATTCAACCTTTTTGTCTATTAAATGCATTTAACTTTGCCATACTACTTTAAAATTGTTTGTTTTAATATTGTTTGAGCTCTATCGTTACCTACAGAAACGAATGCAATAGGAGTTTCAACTACTTTAGAAATATATTCAACATATTTCTTGCAGTTTGTCGGAAGATCAGCATATCTTTTAATTTTACTAATATCTTCTTTTCATCCCTTGAATGTTTTATAAATTGGTTTACATTTAGCATATTCAGTATTGTCTGAAAGAATCTCATTAATAGTTTTACCTTTATACTTGTAACCTATACATACCTTAATTTCTTTTAATCCAGATAATACATCTACTAATGTTAAAGCAATTTCAGTAATACCTACAACGTTAACTGCATATCTTAACATTACTAGATCTAACCATCCAATTCTTCTTGGGCGTTTAGTTACTGTACCGTATTCTCCACCAGCGTCTCTGATCTTCTTTGCCATAGGACCAAAAATTTCACAAACAAACGGACCTTCACCAACTCTTGATGTATAAGCTTTAACAATTCCTAATACATCATTAACTTTGGTTAAACTGATACCGCTACCACTTGATACACCAGCAATTGTAGATGAAGAAGTAACATATGGATATGTACCCATATCAATATCTAAGAATGATCCTTGAGCACCTTCAAATAAGATTTTCTTACCTGCTCTATATGCATCATTTAATAAATCAATTGTATTTGAGATATAAGGTTTAATTTTTAGACCTATCTTGTAATATTCTTCTGCTATTTTCTTAGCATCAGACATCTTGTATCCTAATTTAGGTAATAAATCAATTTTTGTCTTAAAAGACAATGTAATTTTATTTTCTAATTCTTTTTTGTTTAATAAATCAGCAATTCTTATACCAACACGTTGAATCTTGTCTGAATAGCAAGGACCAATACCACACAAAGTAGTGCCAACTTTTTGGTCTCCCTTTAGATCTTCTTGGTATTTATCAATTTGTCTGTGGTAATCTAAAATTACATGAGCACGATCAGCTACAAATAATCTTCCTTTTACAGAGAAACCATTTTGTTTTAAATACTCGATTTCATTTAATAAAGTCTTAGGGTTAACAACAACTCCATGACCAATAACTACTTTTTTATCTTTTTTAAAAATTCCAGATGGAATCAATCTTAATTTGTATTTTTTTCCACCTATAACAATTGAGTGACCAGCATTGTCACCACCTTGAAATCTAACTATATAGTCGTATCCTTCTGATAAAATATCTACGAATTTTCCCTTGCCTTCATCTCCATATTGAGAACCGATAAGTAATAAACACTGTTTTTTAATATTTTTTCTAGTCATTGATTATCTCCCCATAATATTTTATTTAATATTTAAATAAAATACATAACTTTATGAAGAAATTAAACATTAAATTTAAATAAACAAACGTCGCCGTCTTTCATAATATATTCTTTCCCTTCCATTCTGATTTTTCCTTTTTCTCTTAAAACGGTTTCCGATTTGTATTCAAACATATCATTACAATCATAAATTTCTACCTTAATAAATCCTCTTTGGAAATCAGAATGGATTACTCCAGCGCACTCAGGAGCTGTCATACCATCAATAAATGTTCATGCTCTAGTTTCTGATTTACCAAAAGTAAAGAAAGTTCTTAAATTTAACAATTTATATGTCGCTTGAATTAAACGATCAAGACCTGGAGTTTTAATGTTCATATCTTCCATAAACATTTTCTTGTCTTCTCCAGTTAATCTTGATATTTCATATTCAAGACTAACTGATATAGGAATAATCAATGAGTTGTCTGTTTCAGCAATTTTATTTTTAAGTTTCAAATAATGTGGATTTGCTTCTGGATTACTAATGTCAGATTCATTGACATTAGCAACATATAAGACTGGTTTAATAGTTAATAAATTGTAATTTTTAATGAATTTCTTTTCTTCATCTGTTAATTCAACAGTCTTAGCAAATTTATTTGCTTTAAGTGCTTCTAGCACTTTTCTAACAGCTGATTCTTCGATAGCTGCTTGTTTATCGCCGGACTTGGATTTAGCAACAATATGAGTAAATCTTTTTTCAAGTCTTTGCAAATCTGCAAGAATTAACTCTAAGTTGATAACTTCCATGTCTCTTATAGGATCAACAGAATCATATACATGGTTGATGCTTTTGTCATCAAAACATCTAACAACATGACAAATAGCATCAACTTCTCTAATGTTAGATAAGAATTGATTCCCTAATCCCTCACCTTTAGATGCTCCTTTAACTAGACCGGCAATATCAACAAATGTGCAAATTGCATGAGTTAGTTTATCAGGATTAATAATTGCACCTAATTTTTCTAATCTTTCATCAGGAACTTTAACTATACCAACATTTGGATTAATAGTAGCAAACGGATAATTTGCAGCTTCTACTTGCAAATTTGTTATTGTGTTAAATAAAGTTGATTTACCAACGTTAGGTAATCCTACTATTCCTGCAGATAATCCCATAATTTATCTATGAATAAAAAAGAAAAGCATTAAGCTTTTCCTTTGCAACCGAAGATAGTGAATTTTTCAATTACCATGTTCTTGATTGCTTCAGTACCTGGTTTTAATAATTTACGAGGATCAAAACCTTTTGCTTTAGTATCAAGATCTTTCTTTTGTTCAATATATTCTCTTGTTGCTTTTGCAAAAGCTAATTGACATTCTGTATTTACGTTAATCTTAGCAACACCTAAAGAAATAGCTTGTTTAATTTGATCTGTTGGAATTCCTGTTCCACCATGTAAAACTAATGGTTTATTTTTACATACTCTTGTAATTTCACTTAAACGTTTAAAGTTTAACCCTTTTCAGTTAGATGGATAAATACCGTGAATATTTCCAATACCAGCAGCTAAACAGCTAATTGGTAATTTAGAAATAATTTCGCATTGACCTACATCAGCTAATTCACCGCTACCAACAACTCCATCTTCTTGACCACCAATTGCACCGACTTCTGCTTCAACAGATGCACCACGTCTTTTAGCAGCAGATAAAACTTTTTTAAGTTTCTTGATATTTTCATTAAATGGTAAGTGTGAGCCATCAAACATTACTGAACTGAATCCTGCTTTTAAAGCAGCCATAGCTCCTTCATATGATCCGTGATCTAAATGAACAGCAACCGGCTGAGTTACACCCATAGCAACAATTACATTGTTAACCATATCAACAATGTTTTTAAAACCACACATGTATTTAGCAGCACCTTCAGATACTCCTAAAATAATTGGAGTGTTTGTTTCCTTAGCAGCTGCTAAAGCACCTTTAATTCATTCTAAGTTATTAATGTTAATATGAGCTATTGCATAATGTCCTGCAGCAGCATCTTTTAACATTGATTTAATATTTACAGTTTTTCTCATTTTATTTTCTCCTTATAAACTATTCAGTTTCGTCTTCGTCTGATCCTGCTTCAACAGCATCTTTAACATTTTGGAATGCTTCTTCTTCATCTTCATCATAATACATTCCTGTTTCTTCATCGAAACGTTCAGCCAATGAATCGATTTCTTCATAATCTTCTTCAGTTAATGATTTGTCAAAATCATATAAAG
>CAMWQH010000010.1 GCA_947176435.1 uncultured Mycoplasmataceae bacterium | reverse complement strand
TGTTAATCCTGTTAAATTTCATTCTGATTTATTAGAATAATAAATTTTTTGAATTTCAAATATAGGTTGAAGATTGTTTTTATAAGATAAATTGAATTGGTAAACATCAAGTAACGACTCAATTAAATTTGATCTCATGTATTCGTGATTAGAATTTAATGGATTAGCTATTTTTACTGAGTCTGTTAGATGGAATACATTAAATTGATCTAAAGATTGTTTATTAACAAGGTTATATGATCTAGTTTCTGTAAAATAGTTTGAATTCATTAGTTTTCTAATCTCATCAATCTTATTGAATTCAATATTGTGGCCATTTAAAACAATTTCAGTTTTAATTGAAGAACCTTTAATTTTGTCAATATCAGCAATTTTTAAAATTTCTTCATATACATCTTGATAGATTTGAACATCTAAACGATATCCAGGAACAACAATGTTATTACCATCAAAATCATATCCGTATTTATTTAATGATTTCTTAATGTTGTCTGGGTTTTCATTAATTCCTAAGAATGCATTAGCTTCATTGAAGTCAATAGCAATTTTTCTTTTTTCTTCTATTTTAAGGTCTGAAAAAACTGTTATTATTTCAGCGTTTTCAAAAACATTTGTAAATAACGAAAGTGCTTTTGAAATATATCAGTTTGACAACGACTTTGTTAATCTCTTTCCGTTTTCACTTGATAAATTTAATCTAACCATAGAAGTTCTAATACTCCTAAAGTCATAATTTCCAATTTCAATTAACGCATTCTTTGTTGAATTAGAAACCTTAAACTCATCAAAAGGACAGATGCCAGCTAAACCTATGATGTTGTTTTTGTTTTTAATGATTATGTCATTATTATTTAATTCAATTTTTTTACCACAAATTGATGAGCTTATTTGTTCTGAATTTTTTTGGATAGATAAACTTGTTCCAACTTTTTCATAATCGTATGCAACGATTGAAATATTTGTAAATAAAGAAATAATAGCTAATCTATCAATCAAATTATTGACAGGAATAATTCCATTATTCATTAAAAACGATTTAATTTGTCAAGACGATTCAGCAACACTTACATTTTTAACTTGTAAGAATGTTGCACTTGAACAAACGTTTTTATCTATTGATACATTTAATAAACTTTCGATTTTTAAATTTGATTGATTTTTATCATTAACAAAACCTAAATCAAAGTATCCATTTAATTCTTGACAAATAGAATAGACACTATTTAAATCGTTTCTGTTTGAAGGTAGGGATAAATCATATATTGTATCCTCTAAATTAATGTATTTTAATGGGTCTGTGTCTCCAAGTTTAGCATCATCTAACAAGATTACGCCATTACTATCAGATTGACTTAAAAAATCAACAAAATTTGTTAATTCACTATAAGCACAGATCATTCCTTGAGAAAGAACTCCACGTAATTCTTTGTATTGTATTTCTCTACCATCAACCATTTTTGCGCCTTGAAGAGCAACTATTACATATTTACCTACGACCAAGTTTGTAGCCCCACAAACTATTGTATGTTGAGTGTTATTTTCATCAAGCAAAACAGTACATACGTTTAATTTGTCTGCATTAGGGTGCTTTTCAATTTTTAAAATTTTACCAATAACTAAGTTGTTAACTTTGTTGTGCTTAATAATTCTTTCTACTTCGCATCCAGAGTTATTAAAAGCCTTAATGATTTGATCATCATTAATTTCATTTATTCTTGGAATTAAATAACTTATTGCTTTTTTTGAAACTATCATAATTATTTTTTAAATTGATTTAACACTCTAAAGTCATTTGAATATAAATCACGGATATCTTTTATACCGTACTTAATCATTGCTAAACGGTCAATACCAAATCCTGCTGCTAATCCAGTTTTAATATTTATATTAGCCGCTTTTAAAACGTTTGCATGAAGCATACCGGCTCCTAATAATTCTATTCAACCGGTTTGTTTACAAATAGGACATCCTTTACCTTCGCAATAAGGACAAGTCATGTCTACTTCAAATGAAGGTTCAGTAAATGGGAAATATGAAAGTCTGAATCTTGTTTCAACTTTTGATCCGAAAATGTACTTTAACATTTCATGAACTAATCATTTTAGATTTTGAAGAGATAATCCTTCTTTAACTCAAACAATATCAATTTGATTGAATTGATGTGAGTGAGTTGCATCATCATCATCTTTTCTATATACATTACCAAAAGAAAGAACTCTGATATCTTTAGAATTATTATTTGCAATAACTTTTGCAGTTGTTGCAGTACAGTGAGTTCTCAACATATAATCTTCATCTATATAGAAAGAATCATTACCTTGTCTTGCTGGGTGATCTTTTGAAATGTCTAATTTATCAAAGTTGTCTAAACTTCTAACTACTTCATCACCTGATTCGATTCTAAAGTTCATTTTTTTAAAAAACGAAATAACTTCGTTTGCCATCATTGATAAAGGTGTTAATGTACCTTTTTTAAGATCAGCGGCATTTAAATAAATATCGTAATTAATTACATGGTTAGCAGATTCGAGTTCTGATTTAATTTGTTGAATTCTTTCTTCAGTAATCTCTAAAATTTTATTTTTTAATAAATTAATTGAAATTCCTAATTCCTTCTTTTTATCATTAGAAGCAATTTTAAGTTCATCATACAACGGTGCTAAATGTTTCTTAGTAAAAATATTACGACACTCAATAGCTAGTTTTTCGTTCTTAATATCTTTTAATTGACGAGATAAATCATCAGCTAGTTTATTTATTTCAGCAGCTTGCATAATATTTAATAATTATATTAATTAAAGTTTGTTGTATTCATTAATAAATACACTTAGTATTTTTTTAGTAGAGAATTTGCCTAATTGTTTACCTTTTACTATTAGCATACATTCTGTTTTAGAAACACCATATAAACCAATATCAGCATTTTTAGATTCTCCAATGCCGTTAACAGTACAACCCATAACTGCAACAGTTAGGTTTTTTGGATTCTTAAGTGTAAATTGTTCAATTTTTTGTAGTATTTCATTAAAGTTAAAAAGAGTTCTTCCACATGTGGGACAAGAAATTATGTTGGTTGAGTGTTTATCTGCACCAGATGCAACTAAAAGCCTTTTGGCTACAATCGGTTCTTGCAAAGGATCTCCTGAAATAGAAATTCTTATTGTATCACCTATCCCTTTTTGAAGAACTTCATGTAATCCGATTGTTGATTTGATAGTAGAAGGTATTAAACTTCCTGCTTCTGTTACACCCAGGTGTAATGGGTACTTAATTTTTGATGCACCCATTAAATAAAGTTGTTTTGTCATGTTTGGATCAGAAGACTTTAATGAAACGACCAAATTAGTAAATTTGTTCTTTTCAAAAAAACGAATTCATTTAATTGCAACATCTACAATGTTCTTACATGTATCTTTTACACCTTTTGGTAGTGAACCAGAATTAATGCCTATCCTGATAGCAACTTTGTTTTGCTTTGCAACTTTAATTATTTCCTTTAATTGTTTTTCATCAGAAATATTTCCTGGATTAATTCTAATTTTTTTAGCACCCGCTTGTATTGCTTTAATTGCAAATAAATAATTAAAATGAATATCGGCAACAATAGGACATTTTGCTTTTTTACATATTTGTTTTAAACCAACTAAATCAACTTCATCTAAAATGGCGACTCTAACTAATTCGCATCCATTATTTATAAGTTGATTAATTTGATTCAACGTATCACTAACATTAGAAGTTTTAGTGTTAGTCATACTTTGAATCACTACTTTATTTTGACCGCCGATGGTTACATTACCAACGCGGACTCTTTTTGTTTTATTTCTTAGATAAATCATTAAAAAAATTATAATTTAACTAATTAAATAAAAACATAGTTTTTATGGCTAAAAAAATAAATCCAGATCCAAATAAAATATATCCGGTTAAAAACTGTAAAACCGTCACACATATTAAACCAACTATTAAAAATAAAAACATTATTGCTGGTGAGTTTTCATATTTTAGTGGCATAGATTTTGAAAAACACGTTACACACCATTATGACTTTGTTGGAGATAAATTAATTATTGGAAAATTTTGTCAAATTGGTAAGGGTGTAGAATTTGTAATGAATGGAGCCAATCATAAAATGAATTGTGTATCTACATACCCTTTTTACATTATGGATTCTTGAAAACAGAACGCTCCTAAACTTTCTGAATTACCAATTAAAGGTGATACAGTTGTAGGAAATGATGTTTGAATTGGACAAAATTGTACAATTCTTCCTGGTGTACATATAGGAGATGGTGCAATAATAGGATTAAATAGTACTGTTGCTTCAGACATTCCCCCTTATTCAATTGCAGTTGGTAACCCGGCCAAAGTAATCAAGAAAAGATTTGATGATGAATTGATAAAAATTCTTTTAAAACTAAAATGATGAGATAAAAAACCTGATGAAATTAATAAATTAATTCCATTATTAACCTCTGACAATATTTCTCTAATAAAGAAAGAATTAAGAAAAAAGTTGAAATAATTTTGGAAATTAATTGGTAATTTTTTTTAACTATTTAAGTACCTATTTTTATCAGCTTTTGTATTAAGATTATTTCACTATGAATAATAAGTGTAATGAAAAGTATAAATTAGGTAAACCAAGAAGATCTCTTATAGAGATCATCAAGTGTGTAAATAATAAGAAATATATTGTTGATATAATGAGTATTAAGGGAATTGGTGGAATCGTGAAAAAACCAGAGTGATTTATTGATTATGAGAAAAAACAAGATCAATTTAACAATCGTGTTTTAGATTTCATCAATCAACAACAGGAATTTAATAAACAAGTGTTAAATCGTTTGGACAGGCATGACGAATTGTTTAAAGTAGTTATTAATCAATTTAAAAAACACAAATGAATTAAATAGAAATTAAAAAAGTCCTAGAAACTCTAGAACTTTTTTGATTATTTTTTAATGGAGCGGGTAATCGGAATCGAACCGACATCAATAGCTTGGAAGGCTATGGTTCTACCACTGAACTATACCCGCTTAAAATGGTGCTGAAAGAGGGACTTGAACCCTCACGGTGTTGCCACCACAGGATTTTAAGTCCTGTGCGTCTACCATTCCGCCACTTCAGCATAAATGGTGTCCCACCGGAGAATCGAACTCCGGACCCCTTCATTAAAAGTGAAATGCTCTACCGCTGAGCTAGTGAGACATAATGGCTGGGTAGGTTGGATTCGAACCAACGCATGTCAGAATCAAAATCTGATGCCTTACCGCTTGGCTACAACCCAAACTGGTGGACGAGAGTGGATTCGAACCACTGAAACCGGAGGTGGCTGATTTACAGTCAGCTGCGTTTGGCCGCTTCGCTACCCGTCCTTGCGGACACTATACCAAATAAATATAGTATTAAAATTATAATAACAAATTAGTTTATAGACTTATTTTTTTACAAACACTCGATATAAGAGAAAAAAAGAGCCATAATCGACTCTTTTCAATGTTTAATTTTTAATTTTTTCTACTTTAACTTTATAAGGGTTTTCAACACCATGAACTTCAACTGTTGTACCTATAGTTTTATTTAAAATAGCTTTAGCTAATGGAGATAAATTAGAAATTTTATTATTATCTGGATCAGCTTCTACTTCACCAACAATTTCATAAGTGAAACTTGTCTTTTCAGCGAAATCATAAATTTGTACTTTTGAACCAATCTTAACTCTAGCATTAACATCTTTTGGTTGATCTTCAATCACTTGAGCGTAGTTTAAGATTTCTTGGACTTCTTTAATTCTACCTTCAATTTCAGCTTGTTGATTTTTTGCTGTATCATAATCTGCATTTTCAGACAAGTCACCTTGTTCTCTTGCTTCTTGAATTAATTTAATAACAGCAGGACGTTTAACATCAATTAGTTCACGAAGTTCTGCCTCTAATTTTTCAATTCCTTCTTTTGAAAGTAAATATTTCTTTTGTTCTTCCATTGTTACTCCATTCTTTCAACAAATAATATGTTAGTAATGTTGTTTAATTATAATAATTAAATTAATAATTTTATTAGTAAATTATGCCAGGATTAAAATGGTTAAATAGTTCGATTTTTAATGGCGAATGAATAATCTGTTGATTTATTTTATTTGCTGGATGTGTTATCGCTATGGCAAAATTACTTACAATGGCATTAGAAAGTCTTACTAATAAAGTTAGAATTTCTAAAATTTTTATGGGTGGAGTAGTAATGTCATTAGTTACTTCATTCCCAGAATTGGTTGGCAGTGTTTATGGTGCAATAGAAGGAAACCCACTATTTTCGATATACAACGAATCCGGTTCAAACAGTATTCAAATATTTATATTGTCATTAACAATGATAGTTTTTTTCTTCATCTCAATAAGCAAGAAAACAAGCAAAAATAGACAAAAAACTATAAGCGAAATATATGATCAATGTCTAGTTAAAATCGATAAAGAAAATAGAATTTTAATTTATTCATTATTGTTATTTTATTTCCTATTCATGTTTTTTGTTCTAATACCGGATGTTGGTAAATATTTGTATATTCCCGGATGAAATATATCAATTATTTCAATAATTCCTTTTGTGTTTTGGATTACGTTTATCATCTGAACATTGTGTAGCAAAACATCACATGTACATAATAAGTCATCAAATGAGAAAAATCGTTTCGATAAACTAAATAAATGAATCCTTTGACTACTTTTCATTTTGTTTTCTATAGGACTAGTGTGATTTTCATATGTAAACTCTGGCATTGTGGACAATATGAGCACAATTTACAATATTCCTACTCAATCAGCAGCAAGTATTTTATTAAGCATTCCTTCTGCACTACCGGAAACACTAACAATGATATTCTTATTTAGAAATAAGCAATATTCTATGGGCTTTTCTGCTTTAGTTGGCAGTGGTTTAACAAATTCTTCTTTTATGTTTTATGTAGATAGCATCTACAGAGAACCAATTTTTAAAGAATTTTTTAATTCATACAAGACTAGTGGCGATCATGATTTATATTTAAGTGCAATAAGAATGCAATATTGAATTCCTTTATTGCTTTTAATTTATTTATTTCTATCTTTAACAACAATAAAAAAAGTAGCTAAATCAAATGCCTTACCTACTATAAATTTAAGTTTAATATCAATTAGTTATATTATTGGTTTCAGTCTAATTTCAACTTTAGTTCTTTAATTTTTTAAAACTAAATAAATTATTGACTCAGTTTATAAAAGAATTATCTACTTTTATTGAATCATCAAAATGTGAGCGAATGTATTGAAGAATGTTAATCGCCAATTCTTGTTTTGTATACGGTGGGCGAGATCCAAAATAATATTCATAACAAAGTTTAAGAGTATAAGATGCTAAAGGCATCAACGATGGTTCTTTAAACAACTCTTTTTCAATAGTTTCTTTTACAAAAAAATAATATTGATCATTATCTAATTCAAAATTCGATTGTGAACCAATAACCATTTCTTTGTTTATCATGTTATTAAAAAAAGTAAAATCATGGTTAATATCAGATAACTTGATTTGTTCTAAGGCAAATATTTTTAAATCATTTGAAATCTGTTTATTTGAAAACATTTGATCTAATATAGCTAAATCCATTTTGTCTATTTCTGAACTAAACTTTGCTAGAAAGAAACTTAAAACATTTACATTTAACGACTTCCCGTTATATGCTTCAGTTAACAACTGTGTTTTGCCCATTACATTGTATTTTTTTTCAATCGCTTCTACATTAACCACTTCAGATAAACTAATATATAATTGTTCAAAATTTTCCATATATTCTTGTGGAATATATGGTGCAGCTATTTCGGTTGAAACCATATCTAAAGCTTCTTTGTATTTTTTTTGGTCTATAAGAAGGTTAATCTCTTTGATTCTTTCTTTGTAATAATCTTTTTTTGGCATCGTATTGTTCTCCTGATTTATTTAATAAATTTTGATTAAAGTATTTTTCTAATTCATTATTTTTTAGTTTTTCTTCGATTGATTTAGCTGTAAGAATTATTTTATTCTTTAAAGCATTAGGATAATTCAATAATTTTGAATTAGTAATAAATTCATTATTGTCAATCCTTATCAATTGATGATTCTTATCAAACGACCTATTGACATAATCCAAATCAAAATCAATATATTTAAGAGTTTCATTTTCATAATAATAAGGACTGGCTAAGTTAATATAAACTCTTACATGTTGATTTCTTTTTTGATATATTAAATTAAATCATTCATTTTTAAAAAAATACCATATTGATGGCTCAATTACTTTTGACTGATAATGTTGTTTTGAACCGATTCTATTTGTAATAATTCTAGCTCCTTGACTAGAAACGCACACATATTCATCAGTTGCTTCTAAAACTGTCGGAAATTCTCAAGTTCTATAAAGTCAACCATTAAACTTGTATGCATGAATCGCTATTTTTTTGTTTACTATTGGTTTTTCCATAAAAAGAGGTATATATTTTTTGCAAAGAAGGATAACACAATAATATTATTGGGATGTCTACTGCATAAATTAAGAAAATAATTTCTGCATTAATTACCATTGAGGCATATCAGTTTCCGGGAGTGTACCATATATATCCAGCAACTAAATGTAAAACAAATTTAATGGTAAATAAAAATAATATGATTAGTGATAGAATAATTAACTCAATTGCTATCTTTGCTTTTTTATTATTGACCTTCCTTGTCAACAATTTTATTATAGGCAAAAAATAGATAAGAGGAAAAAATACATACAATGAAAGGATATATTCCAATAATAAATCTCAAAAATTAACCATTCCACTTGGAATTATTAGTAATACTCATGGTGTTAATATTAAAAACGTCCATTTGTATTTGTGTGAATTAATCATTAATATTCCTAATACAAACACAACTATATAAAAGTCCAGTGGATATCCATTAAGTACTGGAATAAAATTAAAAATTGCTTTCATAACGAGTGTTAAACTCATTAAGATACCTACTAAAGCTATATTAAAAATTGTCTTATTGTTATTCATAAAAATATCTTCTGTAAGTTGAACTTCAGAAGATATTACTTATTTTCTAAGCTTCCTCCGCAAGTATTAACTTGATCAGGTGTGATGGTATATCTCAACTACTTATTACTAAGTAGTACCCATGCTTTTAATCATTAAATGGGGCGGTTAATGGGACTTGAACCCATGAGTGCCTGAGTCACAGTCAGGTGCGTTAGCCAGCTTCGCCATAACCGCCATATGTAAATAAGATTATAACAACATTGCTTTAATTCTTAGTTACTTTGTTTATTTTCTTAAAATTGTTTTTAATAATTTTTTTTAAATCATCGATTGATTTTGGCCTTCTAATTTGGTTTATATATCTAAGAGGTTTTACAACAATGTTAGTCCCATAAAATTCTGGTAAATCATATCCAATTAAATGAACTTCAATTAATTGTCTTCCGTCTTCTATATTCCTAATCGTCATTGATGAATCATATTGTTTTTCATAATTATCCATAGGAAGAGATGCTTTAGCAAAATAAACGCCCGGAAAAAATTTAAGAAGATTTCTACTTCGATAAAAATTTGCTGTTTTATATCCTAATTTTCTTCCTAATTGTTTGCCTTTTACAACTTTTCCTTCTAAAACTATCTTAGTTATTAAATCATTTTGTGCTTCTTCAATTTTTCCAGTAGAAATATATTCTCTAATTTTTGAAGTAGAATATTTATCATCTCTTAAAACAACATCAACATCAAAATACCTTGACAAAAAATTTACATCTTTAAAATCAGATCCAAATTTAAAATCAGATCCAACAATAATTCTTGTTGGATTAATTTCTTTTTTTAAATATTTCACAAAAGCAGCAGCTTTCATATTTTTCTTTTTTAAATCTAATAAAAAAACATCATTTTCATTTTCTAATAAAAAAGAAAAAAACTGACATTTTTGTTTGAAACTAAAAATAGGATGATGATTTTTTCTTGGTATATTCTTAAATGTCAAAACTGTAGGAAAATTAGCTTTTTTAAAAAGCTTTCAATGACCATAATGTATTACTTCAAAATTACCGATTATTAAATCGATTTGTTTACCCTTCCAATTCTCCATAAATTATTGATAACAAACGTAATTACCGTTGTTGTCTTTAAATTTACCACAACACAAAATAATAAAATCAACAAAAATTCAAATGTGAAAAGCAACAAATGATACTCCTCAAAGAATTCATGGTCATGCAGGAAATTCATATGCTTCACCATGTTCTGTAACTACCGTGTGTCCATTGCACGTGAAAACAATTGCCATTATTAGTAAAGCAACAGTAATAAATTTACAAATTAATTGAGGTATTGCAGAATTTCACTTTTTAAGAAATATTCTGTGGGCACTTCAACCTCCTAAGAAAAAACAAAGAAGTACAGCAGTTATATACTGTCCACTATCTTTGTTTTTAATTGGAGTGTGTTTTACAACTTCTCCAGCCATAATTACTTAAGCAGCTACTTTTTGACCGTTTTTGTTAGTGAATTTACCTATTACGATCATAATAATGTCATAAATTCATCCAATACCAAATAATCCTAAAGTGAATAAATAAAGTAAACCTGTACCAATTTTACCATTATAAAATCTGTGAATACCTAATTCACCTAAGAAAATACAAAGTAATAATGTTACCAATCAGTTAATTTTT